>DATGTQ010000264.1 GCA_035301805.1 Tissierellales bacterium | reverse complement strand
TATATTAAGTAATTTAGGACTTGAAAACATATTTCTTATAAAGTAACATATTATTTGTAAGTATTAGCACTCGATGAGATTGAGTGCTAACAAATTGGAAAAAATTAAATTTATATAAGGAGGGCAAAATAAATGAACATTAAACCATTAGGTGATAGGGTAGTAATAAAGAAAGTAGAAGCAGAAGAAAAAACAAAAAGTGGGATTGTTCTTCCTAGTTCTGCAAAAGAACAACCTAATTTAGCTGAAGTTTTGGCTATAGGTGAAGATATTGAAAATGACGACAAGAAAAGTAAACAAATAAAAGTTGGAGATAAGGTTATTTTTTCTCAATATGCAGGTACAGAAATTAAAGTGGATGAAGAAGAAGTAACTATATTGAAGTTAAACGAAATATTAGCTGTTGTTGAATAAATAATTTTTAAGGAGAGGTGACGTAAAATGGCAAAGGAAATTAAATTTGGTGAAGATGCTCGCCGTTCAATGGAAAAAGGTATAAATCAATTGGCTGATACTGTTAAAGTAACTCTTGGACCAAAAGGAAGAAATGTTGTATTAGATAAATCTTTTGGAGCACCATTAATTACTAATGATGGTGTAACTATAGCTCGTGAAATCGAATTAGAAGATAAATATGAAAATATGGGAGCACAACTTGTAAAAGAAGTAGCAACTAAGACTAATGATGTAGCTGGAGACGGAACTACTACAGCAACTTTATTAGCTCAAGCAATAATTAGAGAAGGACTTAAAAACGTAGCAGCTGGAGCGAACCCTATTATACTGCAAAGAGGTATACATAAAGCAGTAGATGCTACAGTAGAAGAAATAAGAAAATTCTCTAGGGAAGTAGATAGTAAAGAAGCTATAGCTCAAGTAGCTTCAATTTCAGCTGGAGAAGGACAAATTGGTGAATTAATTGCAGAAGCAATGGAAAAGGTAGGAAATGATGGAGTTATAACTGTTGAAGAATCAAGATCCATGGGTACTACTTTAGATGTTGTTGAAGGTATGCAATTTGATAGAGGATATATATCTCCATATATGGTAACAGATACTGAAAAAATGGTAGCAGAATTAGAAGAACCATATATTTTAATTACAGATAAGAAGATTGCAAATATCCAAGAAATATTGCCATTACTTGAAGAAGTAGTTCAACAAAATAAACCATTATTGATTATTGCAGAAGAAGTAGAAGGAGAAGCATTAGCAACATTAGTAGTTAATAAATTAAGAGGTACATTTAACTGTGTAGCTGTTAAAGCTCCTGGATTTGGCGATAGAAGAGGAGAAATGCTACAAGATATAGCAACACTTACTGGCGGTCAAGTAATTGCTGAAGATTTAGGCCAAGAATTAGGTGATGTAACTGTAGACATGTTAGGAAAAGCAAGAAGAGTACAAATTGACAAAGAAAACACTACAATAGTTGATGGTGAAGGTGATGAAAAAGCTATTGAAGAAAGAATTCATCAAATAAGAGTTCAACTTGAAGAATCAGATTCAGAATTTGACCAAGAAAAATTCCAAGAAAGACTTGCAAAATTATCAGGTGGAGTAGCAGTAATCCAAGTTGGTGCTGCAACTGAAACTGAACTTAAAGAAAGAAAATCAAGTATTGAAGACGCATTAGCAGCAACTAGAGCAGCAGTTGAAGAAGGTATAGTACCTGGTGGTGGAACAGTGCTTGTAAATTGTATCACAGCAGTTGAAAAGCTTATTGATGAAGTTGAAGGAGACGAAAAAACAGGAGTAAATATTATATTAAGAGCTTTAGAAGAACCAGTAAGACAAATAGCTTCAAATGCAGGGTTAGAAGGTTCAATAATAGTTGAACATGTAAAAGGATTAGAAGAAGGTAAAGGATTCGATGCATTAAGAGAAGATTATGTAGACATGATAAAAGCAGGTATAGTAGATCCTACAAAAGTAACTCGTTCAGCATTACAAAACGCTGCTTCAGTATCTGCAATGGTATTAACTACAGAAGCTGGAGTAATAGATATTGAAGAAGAAGAACCAATGGCTGGAATGGATCCAAATATGGCTGGAATGGGTGGCGGAATGCCAATGATGTAGTCTTTTAAAAGATTACAAACTATGTAAAATACAACCTTACAAAAATAATATATAGTTGCCAACGGTTTACAACATTAGTTGTTTTCTGTTGGCAATTTTTTATGTTGATATCTTATAAAATTGTAATTTAAATAAAGTTAGATTGTAACTTTGTAGTAAGATATATGTAGTATTATATTTTATAAATTAGTAGTATTTTAATCTGCAGTAGTACATTTTTAGATTACGTTATTTGTATCTTCATTCTCATGTAATGATGAAGCATTTTTAAGGTAATTCATAAATTTATAAATTTTTTCTTGTAACTCAATTTCTTTATTTATTATAATATATTTTACTCAAATATTTGTTTTAAAAGCATGGAAATATTAATAAAAAAGATAGCCTAAATTTAAAGGCTATCTTTTTAAAATTATTTATTATCTTAATACATCTTCTACTGGTGTATAAGGTAGATCAAAAGCTTCTGCTACAGCTTTATAAACTAATTTGCCTTCTAATATATTTGCACCCTTCTTCAATGGTTCTTCATCTATTAGAGCTTGTCTCCACCCTTTGTTTGCAATTCTAAGAGCATATGGTAAAGTAACATTTGTAAGGGCTAATGTTGATGTTTTTGGAACTGCCCCTGGAATATTTGCTACTGCATAATGAACTACATCATGCTTCATAAATATTGGATCAGAATGAGTTGTAGGATGTGTAGTTTCAATACATCCACCTTGGTCAATGGCTACGTCTACTAGAACACTTCCTGGTTCCATAAGTTTAACCATTTCTTCTGTAACTAATTTTGGTGCCTTAGCTCCTGGAATTAGAACGGCCCCTATTACTAAATCAGCTGTTTTAATAGCATTTGTTAAATTATAGTTGTTTGAATATAAAGTTTCTATTCTTCCCATAAATACTTCATTTAAATAGCGAAGTCTGTCCGTATTTATATCAAGGACTGTAACTCTTGCTCCTAAACCAACAGCTCTTCTAATAGCTCCAGTACCTACAATTCCAGCACCTACAACTGCTACATGTGCAGGAGGAACTCCTGGTACCCCATCTATTAAAAGACCTTTTCCTCCACGAGTTTTTTCTAAGTGAATAGAACCTTGTTGTACAGCCATACGTCCGGCCACTTCACTCATAGGTGTAAGAAGAGGTAAGGACCTATCTGGATTTTCTACAGTTTCATAGGCTAATGCAATTGTTCCAGCCTCCATTAAGGCTTTTGTTAATTCTTCTTCTGCTGCTAAATGTAAGTAAGTAAAAATAATTAAATCTTTTCTAAAGTACTTATACTCTGATTTTAGTGGTTCTTTAACCTTCATAATCATATCTGCTTCTTCCCATACTTTAGAAGCGTCTGATACAATTTCTGCACCTAGGTTTGAGTATTCTTCGTCAGTGAAACTAGCCCCCATACCTGCATTGGCCTCTACTAAAACCCTATGACCAGCTCTAACAAAAGCATCAACCCCAGCAGGTGTAACAGCAATTCTGTCTTCTTGTTCTTTAATTTCCTTTGGCACTCCAATAATCATTAAATATTCCTCCTTGTGTAAAATATTAAGTGACTTTTAACAATTTAGATATACTTTGTTTATTATGTCACAAACTGTTTAAAATCTGAGAAATCTTCCATATCTATATTATCATATTATGAAAATGTTTGCATTGAGTATTTATGATTTTTTAATTTGCAGAATAGTTTTAATTTTTTAGATTATGAAGATGGTATAATATAAAATATATACATAAATGATGATTGATAGGTGTAGGAAATTGGTATTGAAAAGTCTATTTTTCAAGAAATAGGTGATAACTTTCGGGTATCAAATTATAGAACAAGTGAAAAAAATAAAATTTATGAGTCTAATAAGTACTATGAAAGAAGGAAATCGGAAAGATAATGGAGAATTTAATAATAAGGAGATTGTGGTTAAAGTTTTGGAAAAAAGGTGATTTGATTCGATAAGAAGTAGAAAAATTGTAAAGGTTTCAAAAAATAGAGCTTTATACATTCTAAATTCTCTTATTAATGAAGGCAAAGCTAATAAAAATAGGAGAGGCAGAAGTACTTGATATAGGCTAAAAAAATACGACTAGTTAAATAAATGTGCCCAGAAATATGTCCACTAGCCGTATTAATAGGCGCAATTTTTTAGAAAAGGGAGGAATTAAAATGGCTAAAGAATTACTAGAAAGAAAAGATGTAGATGAAAATTTAACTTGGGATCTAATGGCAATTTTTAAAACCGAGGAAGAGTTTAAGGAGACAATAAATAAGATAGAGAAACTTACAGATGATATTGAAAAGAAATTTAAGGGAAAATTAAATATTGCTAGAAATATTAATAAATGTTTAGATGAATATAAGACATTAGCTGAACTAGTTACGCTTGCAGGAAACTATTCTTTTCTTGCAGTAGAAGTGGATCAAACAAATACAGAAAATAAAGAAAGACAATTTAAATTTATGAATTTAGCTTCTAATCTGAATAGTAAAACCAGCTTTATAGAATCAGAAATAATAGAAGCCAATGAAGAAGTTATAAAAAAGGCTATGGAAGAATCGAAAGAAAATTATAATTACTTAAAAGAAATAATGAGGAAAAAGGAATATGCTCTTCACCCAGAAGTAGAGAGAACTTTATCAGCTCTTTCAAATACTTTAGAAGCTCCCTATGAAGTTTATAATGCTTCTAAGTTAGCAGATATGGACTTTGGTACATTTAAAGTGGATGGGAAAGAATATCCTTTAAGTTTTACATTGTTTGAAGGAAAATGGGAATATGAAACAGATACAAAAATAAGGCATACAGCTTTCAATGCTTTTTCTAAAAAATTAAGAGAGTATGAAAATACAATAGCAACAGCTTATCAAATTCAGGTACAAAAAGAAAAAACTATAGCAAGTTTAAGAGGATTTGATTCCGTAATTGATAGTTTATTATTCCCCCAAGAAATAGATAGAGAATTATATAATAGGCAGATAGATTTAATTATGAAATATTTAGCACCTCATATGAGAAAATATGCTAAATTAATTCAAAAGGTTCATGGTTTAGAAAAGATGACTTTTGCTGATTTAAAATTGGTAATAGACCCTGATTTTGAACCAAAGGTATCAGTTGAAGAATCAAAAAAATATATAAATGGTGCACTAGGAGTATTAGGCAAAGACTACCTAGAAATGATTAAAAGAGCTTTTAATGAAAGATGGATAGATTTTGCTCAAAACAAAGGTAAATCAACAGGAGCATTTTGTGCAAGCCCTTATGGTAGTCACCCATATATTTTAATTTCTTGGACTGGAGCAATGCGAGAAGTATTCACATTGGGCCATGAGCTTGGCCATGCAGGCCATTTTTATTTAGCGCATAAACATCAAAATATATTTGATACCAGGCCATCCCTTTATTTCATAGAATCACCGTCAACTATGAATGAAATGTTAATGGCAAATTATTTAATGAAAAATACTGATGATAAAAGAATGAAAAGATGGGTTTTATCATCAATTATATCTAATACTTACTATCATAATTTTGTAACCCATTTATTAGAAGCAGCTTATCAAAGAGAAGTATATAAGATAATAGATTCTGGTGGTTCAGTACAAGCACCTTTATTGAATAAAATAAAGAGAGAAATATTAGAAGAATTCTGGGGAGATGCTGTAGAAATTAACGAAGGTGCAGAATTAACATGGATGAGACAGCCCCATTATTATATGGGACTATATTCATATACTTATAGTGCAGGCCTTACTATAGCTACTGAAGTAAGTAAGAGAGTATTAACCGAAGGGCAAAAAACATTAGATGATTGGAAAGAAGTCTTAAAGGCTGGAGGAACGAAAACACCAGTAGAATTAGCTAAGATGGCTGGGGTGGATATAACTACAGATAAACCTTTACTAAATACTATTGAACATATAGGTAATATAATAGATGAGATAATTCAATTAACAGGGGAATTAAATGATTAGAGAAATTAATCAAGATGGGCTGGGTATTTTAAATGAAAAAAAGGATGCATATCTTCAATATAATAATTTTAAAGTGGGAAAAATATATGAAAAGTTAGGATTTAAAGTAATAGATCAAGTTTATCATTATAATAAATAATATTGGAGGCTAAACATGGAGGAAAAAGATCAAAAATACTTATTAAAATTGGCGGATAAAAATTTAGCAGACTCTATTAAACATAGAGTTGAAAATATTGAAGGTGGTAAATTATATGAGACTGACAATTATATAATATATACTATTGGGATAGATAATGAAGATGGACATCTTAATGGAGCTCTTTGTTTAAATGATAAATATGCTGAAGAAATGTTTAGTAAAGCGGAAGAATTTTTCAGTCCCTTAAAACGTAATTATTCAGTGTGGGTAAGGGCTCATGAAGATTATAATCTAGAAAGAATTTTAAAAGAAAAAGGATTAGAACCGAAGAGACAACCAGGCTCTGCAGGAATGATAATGACAAATAGAATAGAAACAGTAGATTTACCATCTGGTTTTGAGATAAAAACAGTTAAAACAGATGAAGAGATTAAGGATTTTATTTCTGTAACGAAAGACGCTTTTGATAAATCAGATGAAGTTGGACAAAGAATGTTTAGTACAAAAGCTACATTGTGTGCACCTAATGTAAAGTCTTTTTTAATATATGAAGGTCATAAACCTATGTCAGCAGCAATTACTGTAATCTCAGGGGATGTATCAGGAATTTATTATGTTGGAACTATTGAAAGTGGAAGGGGTTTAGGACTAGGAAGCTATATAGTACAGGAATCGACAAATGCAGGCTTTGATGCAGGTAGTCCTGTGGTGATTCTCCAGGCTTCTGCTGCTGGAGAGAGGGTATATACTAAATTAGGATATGAGAAGATAACCTATTATAGGTCCTATATAAGGGACTTTTAACTAAAAGAAGGTAAATAAATTATAATTTATTTACCTTCTTTTTTTACTTAATATTATCTTGTTCCACCACCACTGCCACCGCCAGAGGAGCCTCCGCCACCTCCCCTACTACTGCTGCCACCGCCACCACTACTGCCACTACTACCACTACTACCATTACCAAAATTATCAAAATCGTCCCAGTGTCTATGGTAACCTCTATCATGTGGCCTAGGGCCCCGTGGGCCACGGATTGGAATTGTATTTTTAACAGCCTTATGTGCATTTTCAGTAAGGGATTTAACTATATGAATTCCATGTTTCCCATATATGCTTTCAGACTCATAATCTGGATAAATTTTTTTAATTTCTTTAGAAAGAACTTCTGTCATGCCAAGTAGTCCAGCCCATATCATTAGGTCATCTAAATTTTCTACATTTGTTGTTCTATGTTGGTTTAATGATGAAAAGTCATATAGATAATTTATAAACCTATGTATAGTATTTTCCACGTCCATTCCCTTATGTGTAAACTGAGAATCAATTTTAGTGGAGGTAAAAGAGCCTATTTCTTCAAAGGTTATATATTTCTTATCCCTTAATTTGATTAGGGAATCCTCTAATATTCTTGTTTCCCATACTTTCATAGTAGCGTAATTACTATAGTCCTTTTTAATCCATTTGCTAAGGGCTTTTTTTCTTAATATAAAATTATCATCTGTAGCTGTTTCCATGGCAGAATAGAATTTTCCCTCTAAAGTAATTGTTTCCAAAGCAGGTTCTATAAGTTTAAGAGCGGGCTCTTCTTTTTTAAAAAATATGCCGGTTTCCACATTTACAACTTCTATCCAACCCTGGTTAATCCATTTTAATATAAAGGCTGTCATTAAATCTTCAGGTTTAGATAGACCCATTTCATATAAGATGTAGAATACACTAGTAGGGTTATCCTTGAAAGGAAATTCTTTGCAATGTTCACCCTTGAATTGTCGTTTATATCTCCTAGATTTTGTTACTTTTTTACGGGTCAATGCTTTTCCTTTATTAAAAAAAGATATAATCACCCTAAAGAGAATTATTATTAAAAGAATATTATTGAAGAATATTTTAGCTAACTTGTCTGAAAAAGAACTTAAGCCTGAGGAAGGAGCAGGGGAATAAAGGCTATAATCGCTACCTTCAAAAGCCTTTTCCTTAACTTCTTCAAAGCTTTTATCTACTATTGAATTTGTTTCAAACATAGTTTCTTTAAGTTCAACTAATATAGTTAAGTAATTAGAATCATTAAAAGCTTTAGAATTAGTGGCAACTATTTTTCCGTCCCTAAAATGTATATCACCTTTATATCCAAAAGCCCAAATATTTGAATTCTCATTTACAAACCTATTATCACTTTCAATTGTTACTGACACATTCCTAGGAGGGATATTGGTTTGGTCATTTATAAACCTCCAAAATATTCCCTGTTTATCTTCATATTGCCTTATAAAATCAGTAACTGTATATTCAATTTCATAATTATGTTCACCATATTTTCCAATGCCCCAACATAATTCATAACCATAGGGGGTTTTAACTATACCATTCTTATTAGTTTTTTCTCTCTGAGAAGCATAAACATTCCAATCATCATCATATTCATAAATAATTCCATTTTCCTTGACTACAAAATTTTTAATTTCTGATTCTCCTAAATTCTCTATAATTATAAAATTTTCCGTTCCCTCAACTAAATGAGCCTTCCTTTTTTCTATAATTTTAGCACTACCATCTTCATTAATATGTACATTTATATTTAGCTCATCTAGTCTATGTTCCTTTAAAGTTGGTTTAGATGTGTTATAAATTATGCCAAGGCCTATTAACAAAATAATTACAAGTATTAGTACTTTTTTATTAACCATCGAATTCCTCCCTTATACATGGAAATTTATACCGAGGTTTATATAATATTATACCTTTAGGTATTATAT
>DATGTQ010000263.1 GCA_035301805.1 Tissierellales bacterium | reverse complement strand
AAATTATAAATACCCATGGAATAAAAGGAGAAGTTAAAGTCTTACCCTTTACAGATAATATACATCGATTTGATGAATTAAAAAAAATTTATATTGGAGAATATAAATTGAAAGTAGAAATTACAAATGTTAGGTATAAAGATAATATTGTTATGCTTAAATTTGATAATTACCATAATATTAACGAAGTAGAGAAATTTAAAAATCAAGATGTGTATATAGATGAAAAGGATAAAATTGAACTAAATGATAACCAATTCTTTATATTTGATATAATAGGATGTACTGTTTTAGATACTTTTGGGAGGAAAATTGGTACTGTAATAGATGTTATTAAATTAGGTTCAAGTGATATTTATGTCATTAAAGATAATTCTATAGACAAGGAATATTTAATTCCAGCAGTTGAAGAATTTATAAAAGATATAAATATTGAGGAAAAGATAATTAAAGTAGATCCCATTGAAGGATTGATATAATGAGGATAGATGTGTTAACATTATTTCCTGAAATTTTTCAGTGTTTTTTCCAATGGAGTATTATTGGTCGGGCTATGGATAAGGAATTGGTCAGTTTGAATTCTGTAAATATAAGGGATTTTTCTAAGGATAAACATAAAAAGGTAGATGATTACCCTTATGGTGGAGGTCCAGGTATGGTTATGCGGCCCGAGCCTATTTATGAAGCTATAAATAATGTTAAAACTGATTGTTCTAAGGTTATATATTTATCCCCAAAAGGAATTCCTTATACCCAAAGTGTAGCTAATAGATTATCTAAAGAAACACATTTAATATTATTAAGTGGTCATTATGAAGGAATAGATAATAGAATTATAGAAAACTATGTAGATGAAGAAATCTCTATAGGAGACTATGTTTTAACTGGAGGGGAAATCCCAGCATTAGTTCTAGTAGATTCCATTGTCAGACTTATTCCAGGAGTACTGAGTAGCGAAGATTCTTATATGGAGGAATCTCATTACAATGGCCTTTTAGAATATCCTCAATATACTAGACCTAGAGATTTTAAGGGACATATAGTTTCCCCTGTTCTTTTATCTGGAAACCATAAGGAAATAGAAAACTGGCGATTATATGAGTCATTAAAATTGACCTATTTAACTAGACCTGACTTAATAGAAAAACTAGATTTAACTAAAGAAGAAGAAAAAATGCTAGAAGAAATATATATCGAGTTAAAAACAAATAATGAATAAGAGTAAAAACCAGCATGGATAAAAAATGCTGGTTTTTTGACGAATTTTATCGAATAATGTAGATATTACGGGGAAAAAAGTTGTTGACATAAGTTGTTATTTAATGTTAATATGAGAAATATAGGTATAAAAAACATAAAATTAAATCTCCTAAATCTTTTGTTAAGAATTAATATTAACAATTTTTGCTTTACAAAATATACATAGTTAGGAGGTGTTATACGAGAATATGGAAGAGACTAAAAAGAAAAATTCGGGTTATTTACTCAAGATCCTTATTTTAATTGCAATAGTCTTTTTGAGTTTCCTATTAGGAAATTATATCGGTTCTAAAAAGGAATTTAAAATCATTGAGAAACCAGTTAAGAAACATACTAGTGAAAAGATAGCAGTTGTAGATTTAGATGATGGAGTAGAAATAGGTAATGAAAAAAAATTATATAGTAAAGAAATAATAGAACTACCAGATTTAAACTTTATTCATACAGGATTAGGGGATGCCCGATCAGGGTTAGAGGAAGGAACTTATGGGGCCTATATTGTAATTCCCTCAACTTTTTCAGAAAATGTATCAAGTATAAATAAAAATCCAACAAAAGCAAAACTTAAATGTGAAATAGGTAGTAATATTGATGAAAATGTAAGGCCCCAGGTTATATATAATTTATTAAGGTTTGAGAAAAAAGTTAATAATGATTTAGGCTATATCTATGTAAATAATATTTTAAAAGAATTTCATGAGACCCAAGATATTTCTAAAAAAGTTATGAAAAATGATTTAAAAGATAAACAAGCCATATTAGAAATAGAGCCAAATGATTTAATTGAAATGATAAACATGCCTGAACTTGAAAGACTTGATAATACTGCAGAACCAATTGATTTTTCAGATTACATTAGTAAAAACCAAGACCTTGTCTCAGCTATGAATGAAGAATTCACTAGGCAAATTGACGTAAACTTAGAAGATATGTACACCTTTGTAGGTGAGGGAGAAGAGGTAATTAAGGAATTAAACAAAATGATTGTTGCAGTAGGAAGAGTGGATGTATTAAGGGATGAAGATGGAAACCCGGTTTATAAGGCAGGTAGAGATAAACTTAATAATGAAATGAAAAGTTATAATGATGGTTTATCCGGTAATAAGAAAAATATAGGGGAAGATGTAAAAAGAGTTTCAGCAAAACAAAATGAAATAAATGATATTTTACGAGAAGTAGAAAAATTTAGTGAATCTAAGGATGAAATTGAAGAAGGTATTGACAGTAAAATAAAAGATGATTTAAAAAATTTAGTATCCGTAATGGAAATTCGTAGGAATGGACCTAAAAACTTAAATATTCGATATGAAAAAGGACCAGGTATAAATATAAGTTTTGGCGAAGTAATAGGTAATGAAGAAGAGGAGAAAAAAAAGGAAGAGAGAAAAGAGAAAGAACAAGCATATTTAGATGTAGTTCAAAGAATTCTTACAGAAGTTAATGGAAACCCAGAAATTAGAGAAAAATTAAATTCGGATGAAGAATTTATGGGGCTAGTAAATAAAGCAGGTTTTGAAAATTTAAGACGTTTGTTAAGAGCAGATGTAAGGAAAAATCTACCTGAAGAAGATGAATATGAATTAAAAATATTAGAAGAAGAAGAAGACATAAACAAATTTTTGACATATGCAAATGAAGAAATAACAACTTTTGAACCTGAAGTAAAAATAAGTCAAATTATTGATGAGTCAATTAATGTTTCAGAAATAATAGATGAACAAACAGACAATATAAATAATACTAAAGAGAATGTAGGTAAAATAGAAAAACTAAAAGATGAGGAAATGAATACAATACTAATGGAAGAAATCCTAAAGCCAGTAGAAACACGAGCCGAAAACATAGGAGAAGAGTATAGTAATAGGCTAAAAACAGAAAAGAACATGGTAGAGAACTATGGCAATAATATAAGTGCCTATGTCCCAATAGATAGCTCTTCAGAAATAGAAGATAAATTAAATACATTAAGTGACAATACAATGGATTTATCTACTAATCTTCATGATAATAATGATAAATATTTATCTCTTGTTGATAAAGTTTTTGAAGGTGCTGATAAGAATACTAGTATTATGCTTGAAAGTATTGATGATGCAATGGAAAGCTCAGAGAAAAAAATCCATGCAGGATTAAAGGATGCTAAAAACATAAAGGATGATACAAGTAAGGAAAATCAAGAACTTTTAGATTCATTCTCAAAGAAATTAGGTTATACAAGAGTAGGATCTCTCGAATATACTCAAGTTTATGACTTTATTGTAAATCCAGTAAATATAGAAAATAGTAATGATATTGTCAAAAATGGTATAGATATAGACATAAATAAAAAAGAAGAACAGGATAATTTCCAAGTAACAGAAAGTGAAAATAATTTAAATTTAATTTCAAATTATAAGGTTTTAATATTAGTGTGTGTTAGTCTAATTTTTCTATTAATAATATTCGTATTATTAAATAGAAAAGAAACATAACATAAAATAAAAATATATAAAGGGGATGTGAATAATATGTCAATGGGGAATATTAGATTAAGTCCAGATGAAATGAATCAAAAAGCTACAGAATTTAATCAACAAGGTGAAGAATTTGAAGCATGTGTTGAAAAAATGGGAAGTTTAGTTTCAGCTTTAGAACAAGAATGGGAAGGACAAAGTAGTCAAGCATTTGCTCAGCAATTTAATGATTTACGACCAAGCTTTCAAAAAACAAAAGAATTAATTAATGATATTGCTCAACAATTAAGAGATGTATCAACGGCTATGGTAGATGTAGATCAAGAAATTTCTCAAAGAATTGGCCTAAAATAAACTTAAGAAGCCATTAGGAACTTTGGTCTCCTAGTGGCTTTTTAACATTTCACTTTAGTTAGGAGGATTTTAGTGGGAGAAGAAGATGTTAATATAGATCCCTCAGTTTTAGAAGATAAAGAAGATGGTTATTCTTCATTAACAGATAAATATAATATAAAATTATTTACTGATGAAACTAGAGAAAATATTAATAAGACAATAAAAAATAAAAAAATGGAGGAAAAAGAGAAAAAGGATATTTTATTTACAGAAAAGCAAAATATGAAAAGTAATATTTATATAGATACTAAGGAATCTCTATTTTTAGAAGAGAGGCAAATCACTATAAATGACAACTATGATGAACTTGGATCAAAAGAAGGTTATATTTTTAGTGGTATTTTTATATTTTTCTTTATAATAGGTACTCTGTTATATTATAGATTAAGAAGGAGAAGGTTAGATGATATTAGCATTGACCATTTCGACGAATAATGGTGAAATAAGAAGGAATATACAAGTAAATTCCGAATTGAAAATAGAAAATATGGTAGATATATTATATAAAAATAATGTATTGACAAATTTACATAGGGATGATTATAAAATTAAGTCAATTAGACAGGGAAAATATATTAATAAGCAACTCAGTTTTGAAAAAGCTGGAGTTTTTACAGGAGATATACTAGAAATTATAAATTAAGGGGGAAAACTTGTTGACTAGTGAAGACAAGAAAATCATATCAGAAACAATTAAAGAATCATCTTTAAACGCTAAAGATAATTATGATTATAGAAAGTTAGAATTACCTAAGAATCATTTCATAGATTTAAAAATTGAAAGTAAAGAAGAGGATTTAATATTCCATTATAATTTTTCCAATCTATTAGAAGCTAGTAATCTTAAAAAAGAAAATTCATTAACTAAATTAAGGTTTTTAATTAGTGTTTCAGAATTAGAAAAGTTAATAGGGGAATATGAATTTTCTTTAGAGCCAAAGAATCTCTATTATGGCAAGGATGAACAAGCACAGATTAAAATGAGAGATATAAGAATAAATAAGGATGATAATGATTTCCTAAATCAATATAAAGCTCTTATAGGCGATACTTGGCAAGATGAATATTCCTATGAAGACTATTTAGAAGGTGGGGCTCAATTATTAGCAAAGAACAAATTCTTAAAGAAAGTATTGGAAACCAATTCTATTGAAGAAGTTGTAAATACACTAAATGATAAATTTGAAGAAATAAAATCAGATAGACAAAAAAATAAAATAATAATTGATAAAAAGAAATATAAAAATCGTAAAATGTTATCAACTATAACTATGGTATTATTAATAATTGCTGGAATTTATGTAGTTTATATGCATATTAAAGTACTTCCTTTAGAAAGGGCTATTTCCAAAAGTAATGAAGCATATATAAAGAAAGAATATGTAGATGTTATTGACATATTGAAAGATGTGAAAATAAAGGATATGGGAAAAACCCAAAAATTCATTTTAGCAAATTCTTATATAAGAAGTGAAAGTTTTACTGACGAACAAAAAGAAAATATTTTTAAAAATGTTTCTTTAGATAGTAATGATGAAATCCTAGATTATTGGATACATTTAGGAAGAAGTGAATTAGATGATTCAGTAAATATAGCAATGAAATTATCTGATGATGAATTATTACTATATGCCTATATGAAACAGCTAGATAAATTGGAAAAAGACACTACTATGGACGGAACAGAAAAGAGTTCTAAAATAAAAGAGCTTGAACAAAATATAGATTCATTACTAGAAAAATTTAATGATAGTGAGGAAGATTCATAAATGGAGAGTATAATATTAAAAAAATCAAATAAGTATGTAGAATTGCCTGTAGATAAAAATATGGCCTTTAAAGGACATATATTTACTAAGGCAGGTGAAAGATTAACTAAGCAATCTAAGGAGGGAGAAGAAGAAATATTACCATATAAATGGTATCACCTATCTCCAGATGAAGAGGTCTTTTATTATCCTAATGAAACTATAAGATTGGTTAGGAAAGAATATATAACCGTTGGTAAAGAAAATAGTGATATTAATATAGAAGATATTAATTGTAACTGTATAATAGCTAATAATGAATTGATTATTTCACAGGAAAATATTGATAAAAGCCAGGTATTTATAAACGGTGAAGCATTTCGAGGCCAAAGATATAGAATAACATCAGGAGATACAATTTTTATTGACAATTATATGTTTACAATTTTAGAAAATGAAATTATTGTAAAAGGTGATATTAATAAAATAGAAACAAAAATATTAGAATTAGCACCATTTTATGAGCCTTTTGAGGACTTTCCTAAATATAAAAGATCTCCAAGAATTATAAAAAGGGTAAGGGATAAAACTATTGAGATAAAAGACGCTCCTCAAGAAAGGACTATGGATAAAAGAAACCTTGTACAAATTATAGTACCTCCTATTGTTATGATGGCTGTAACCATTGCTATAAGCATTTTATTAAAAAGAGGAATATATGTATTAATGTTTGTAGCTGGAAGTATTGTTACTACCATATTTTCAGTAGTAAGGTATGTAAGCGATAAAAAAGAATATAAAGAAACTAATGAAAAAATTAAAAAAGTTTATAATGCTTATTTATTAAGAAAAAGAAAAGAAATATACAAAGCATATAATGAAGAAAAAGATGTCTATAGTTATAATTATCCTAATATTAAAGAAATTGAAGAAATGATTGAAAACTACAATCATCGAATATATGAAAGAAGTTCTAATGATTCAGATTTTTTAAATATAGCCTTAGGTTATAGAACTGGACCTACGAATTTAAAAATAAAAGTGGGATACAACGAGCTTGCTATAGAAGATGATGAATATGAAGAAGAAGCAAAAAAAATTGAAAAAGAATTTTCAACAATAGATGGTAAGCC
Organism: Tissierellales bacterium; assembly: GCA_035301805.1. Lineage (NCBI taxonomy): Bacteria > Bacillati > Bacillota > Tissierellia > Tissierellales > Tissierellales bacterium. The sequence continues at coordinate 2,768 of DATGTQ010000263.1, read as the reverse complement.
TGTTGTTGTTGACTTAAAAAAAGCACATTTAGGCATTGTAGGTGAAAAGTCTAATATACATGAACAGTTAAAAATTATCATATCTCAAATAGCCTTTTTTCACAGTTACCATGATGTTGAAATAATAACTATATATGATGAAAAGTATAAAACTGAATTTGAGTGGATTAATTGGTATCCCCATTCAAAAATACATCAAATAAATATACTTGGCTCAATTAATAATGAAAGAAAAAGAGACCAAATAATGGGAAGTCTACATCAGATTTTAAAGGATAGAAAACTTAAAATTGAAGAGTCAAAAAAAGAAGCAGCATATATCCCTCATCTTGTATTTATAATAGATGAACCAAAACTTATAATGGATCACTCTATAATGGAATATTTAGATAAGGAAGGGTATTCCTTAGGATTTTCTATTATATATACAAGCCATTTAAAATCCAATTTACCAGAGAATATAGAAACTGTAGCAATGTTAGAAAATTCAGAAGAGGGAACTCTTGTTTTAAATGAGAAAGAGTTAGTAAATTTAGATATTCAATTACAACATGTTGATGATATAGATTTAGAATGGATGGCCAGAAATTTAAGTGTATTAGACCATGTAAAAGGAATGGTGTCGCAAATACCGGAAAGTATAACCTTCTTTGAAATGTATAATATTGAACATCCTAATGAATTAAATGTGGAAGCTAGATGGAATACTAATGTAGCTTATAAAACTTTGGCAGTGCCCTTGGGAGTTAGAGGGACAGAGGATTATGTATATTTAAACCTTCATGAAAAAGCTCATGGTCCCCATGGACTAGTTGCTGGTACTACTGGATCAGGAAAATCAGAAATATTACAATCATATATTTTATCCCTTGCAATAAATTATCATCCTCATGAAGTAGGATTTTTACTTATTGACTATAAAGGTGGAGGTATGGCAAGTTTATTTAGGGATTTACCACATTTACTAGGGGTAATTACCAATCTTGATGGAAGTGAAAGTATGAGAGCTTTAGCTTCTATAAAAAGTGAATTGGCTAGAAGACAATTAATTTTTAATGCTTTCGATGTAAACCATATTGATGATTATAGTAAAATATTTAGGGCAGGAGAAGCTGATGAACCTATGCCTCATCTTTTCATAATAAGTGATGAGTTTGCAGAACTAAAGAAGGAACAACCAGAATTTATGTCTGAACTTGTATCTACTGCCCGAATCGGCCGTAGTTTAGGAGTGCATTTAATCCTTGCAACTCAAAGGCCTAGTGGTATAGTTGATGAACAAATTTGGTCTAATTCAAAATTTAAGTTGGCATTAAAAGTACAAAACGAAGCTGATAGTAAGGAGGTTATTAAAACTCCTGATGCAGCAAATATAACTGAACCAGGTAGAGCGTATTTACAAGTAGGAAATAACGAAATATATGAGCTATTCCAATCGGCTTGGAGTGGTGCTGATTATGTTTCTATTGAAGAAGAAGAAAAGATTGACGATAGGATCTACCTTATAAATGATTTAGGACAAGGCGAATTGATAAATGAAGACCTTAGTGATAAGAGAAAGTCTGAACATGTACAACAAACGGAATTAGATGTAGTAGTTGATTTTTTAGATGAATTATATAAAAAGGAAGACTGTGTTGAAGTTAAAAAGCCATGGTTGCCACCATTGAAGAAGCAAATTAGTATACCAGAGAAATTAAAAGATGAATTGCCAGAAGAATTAAACTTAGATTTAAGTCTAGGAAGAATTGATATTCCGGAAAAGCAAGAACAAAAAGACTATTGTATTGATTTAACAGGGGAAGGAAATATTTTATATATAGCATCATCTGGTTATGGAAAGACAAGCTTTTTATCGACTTCAATACTATCCCTTGCACAGAAAAATAAAGTAGAAAACCTTAATTTCTATATATTAGATTTTGGAAGTAATGCTCTTGTATCTCTTAATAGACTAAACCATGTATCAGATTATATAACTTTCGATGATGAGGAAAGAATGAGTAAATTTATAAGAATAATAGAAGAAGAATTAAGTATAAGAAAGCAAAAATTAGCAGAGAAAATGGTACAGAATATATCTATTTATAATAGAGTAAGTGAAGATAAACTTAGGTCTATTGTAATAGTTATAGACAATTATGATGTAGTAAGGGAACTAGGTTATGAAGTAGAGGATTTCTTTACAAAAATTTCTCGAGACGGTCAAGGCCTTGGCATTTATCTATTGGCGACAGCAACTAGATCAGGTGCTATGAAGTATGCAACACTAAATAATTTTAAAAATAAAATTGCAGGCTATAACTTTGATGCAACGGAAATAAATATGATAGTAGGTAGAAGTCAATATCAACAATCAGAGATAAGAGGTCGAGTATTAGTAAATTATGAGGATTCAGTTAATATGATGCAAATGTATGTTATAGATGAGTTTAAAGATGAAATAGAGTATAATGAAAATATTTCAAATTTAATAGATAATATAAATGAAAAAACCTATGGTGTTAAGGCTCCAAGAATACCAGTATTGCCAGATATATTAGACTATAATACTATGATGGATTATACAGGAGAAGATAAGGAGATATACCTAGGTTTAGATAAAGAAAAAGTAGAGCTATGTGGTATCAACAAAGATGCGAGTCCATTTGTAATAATTGGAGAAAGTGGTATAGGTAAAACAGATATGTTGAAAATTATCTTAAAACAGATACCAAAGAAAAGAAAAGTTTATCTCTTTGACTCTACAAAAATGGAATTATACTCAA
>DATGTQ010000262.1 GCA_035301805.1 Tissierellales bacterium | reverse complement strand
TAGATGTACAGGTTATAAAAAGATAGTAGAGGCTATTATGAAAGTAGTAGAAAAATAAGTGGATTTTTAGAAAGGGGGACAGAGTCTTGTGAAGTATATTGGGAAGAGAGTCTCAAGAGTAGATGGTATTGAAAAGGTTACGGGGGAATTAAAATTTGTAGATGATTTAAAAATGTCAGGTATGTTATATGCAGCAGTTAAAAGAAGTCTATATCCTCATGCGAATATTATTAGTATTGATATTAGTAGGGCAGAGAAGCTTGGAGGAGTAAAAGCTATAATAACAGGGAAAGATTTTTCTAAAAAGGCAGGCTTATACCTTACAGATAAAAGTTTTATTGCTGTAGATAAGGTTAGATATGTAGGAGAAGCAGTAGCAGCGGTAGCTGCTGAAACTGTTGAAATTGCTGAGAAAGCAATTAAGCTTATTGAAGTAGAATATGAAGAACTTCCAGCTGTCACAAATGCTATAGAAGGTATGAAACCAGAAGCACCTTTGATTCATCCTGAACTAGGAAAATATAGGCATGCTCCTATATTTAAAACAGTTCCTGGTACAAATATTAGTGAGCATTTTAAACTTAGAAAGGGTAATGTAGACCAGGCTTTTAAAGAAGCAGATTATGTATTTGAGCATAGTTTCTATGTTCCACACATACAACATTGTCCTATAGAAAATCATGTAGCAATATCTAAGCATAGTAGAGATGGAAGCTTAACAGTTTGGTCTAGCTGTCAATCTCCTTATGCTGTTCGTTTGGCTCTTTCAGATGCTTTTGACATTCCTTTAAATAAACTAAGAGTTATATCTCCAGCAGTAGGTGGAGGATTTGGTTCCAAGGCAGGTACAACATTGGAAGGCATAGTAATAGGTCTCTCTATAAAAACTAATGGTAGACCTGTCAAATTAACTTATTCAAGGGAAGATGAGTTCTGTAATTCTTATGTAAGGCAAGCAATGCATTCAAAATTTAAAACAGGAGTTATGAAAGATGGCAGAATTATAGGCATGGAAACAGAATTTATATGGGATGGAGGCTCCTATACTGAATATGGAGTTAATATTGCAAAATCTGCTGGTTTTGCTACAGTAGGACCTTATGATATTCCAAATATTTGGTGTGATTCATATGCTGTATATACTAACCATCCAGTAGGAGGGCCTTATAGAGGATTTGGTATGTGTGAGATTCATTTTGGGGTGGAACAGAATATGGATATAATTGCAAATAAACTAGGAATAGATGCAATAAAAATAAGAGAAATAAATGCTCAAAAGCCAGGGGGAAGTACGGCCACTGGGGCAAAGGTTGATGAGGCTTGTTCTATGGTTGAATGTCTTAATAAAGTGATAGAAGATATAGATTATTATACGTCTTCAGAAAAACCAAAGGATCCAAATAAAGTAAGGGCTAAAGGTCTAGCTTGTGGTATGAAAGCACCATCAATGCCAAACGATGCAGCATCTGCTGCAGTAGTAAGAATAAATGAAGATGGAACAGTATATCTTTCTGTAAGTGCCCAGGATATAGGTCAGGGTTCAGATACAGCATTGACTCAGATAGCAGCGGAAATTTTATCTATACCACCAGAAAAAATAACTATAAATACAGGGGATACTGCTCATACACCTTATGAATGGCAAACTGTTGCAAGTCGTATAACCTATTCTGCAGGAAATGCTGTAATAAAAGCTTGTAAAGATGTAGCAGAACAATTACTTAATTTAGCCAGTTTAAAACTAGGGATACCTGGTAGAGATCTTAAACTTGAAGATGGCTGCATAGTGTCTACTCAGTATCCAGATAAAAAAGTAAGTATAGCTAGTTTAGCACTAGGTTTAACTTTTGAGGATGGTTCTGGTATACATGGACCGATTATGGGAAGAGGGGCTTTTGTGCCGGCAAATGTGAAAAACTTTGATTTAGAAACTGGACTTTCAGATAATCCAGTAGTTTTTTGGACCTATGGTGCAAATGCAGTAGAAATAGAAGTGGATATGGAAACTGGGCATATAGATGTGTTAAAAGTTGCCTCTTGTTGGGACGTAGGAAAAGTAATAAATCCTACTCTTATCGAAGGACAAATTGAAGGGGCAATTCTCCAGGGTATAGGCTCAGCTTTATATGAGGAATTACAGCTTGTAGACGGACATTTATTAAACAAGTCTTTTATGGATTATAAAATACCTACAGTTGGGGATATGCCAGAAATGAAGTTAGCGTTTCTGGAGAATGCACAACATGATGGGCCTTTTGGAGCAAGGGGAATTGCAGAGCCTGCAATGATTCCTTCGGCACCTGCTATAGCAAATGCTTTATTCAATGCCTTAGGAATAAGAGTAAAGGAGATACCATTAACACCTGAAAGAATACTGGAGGCTCTAAAAGAAAAAGAGAAACAAAAAAGGGGGATAAAATATGAGTGATGTAAATATTCAAGAGCCTATAAGAGATGCTAGAGAGTTAGTCCTTGGAAAGAGATTGGTACTTGGATTACAACATACGTTTACAATGTTTGGGGCCACGGTTTTAGTGCCTATAATTACTGGTATGGATGTTTCGGTAGCATTGTTTATGGCGGGGGTATGTACGTTATTATGTCATTATATTACGAAGAAAAAAGTACCAGTATTTTTAGGTTCGTCCTTTGCGTTTATTGCACCTATATTAGCGGTAGTAAAATTAATATCCGATAATGGTGGTTCAGATGGACTTGCTTATGCAAGAGGTGGTCTAGTTGTTGCAGGTCTTATCTACTTAGTAATTGCTGCTCTTATTTATGCCTTCGGTGCTGATAAGGTAGTTAGTTTTTTCCCACCAATAGTGACTGGACCAATAATTATGGTGATTGGACTTAAACTGGCACCAACTGCAATAGATATGGCATCAGAAAACTGGTTTTTAGCTATTGTTTCATTCTTAGTAGTTTTAATAGTGACTATATTTGCTAAGGGTTTTCTTCAGATTATTCCAATAATAATCGGGCTTTTAATTGGTTATGTAGTTGCAATTTTTACTAGTAATGTAGAATTTCAACCTATATTAGATGCATCATGGATAGGATTACCTAATTTTCAAATGGCTAAGTTTAGCTTAGAAACTATATTAATGGTGGCTCCTTTAGCCCTTGCTACTATTGTAGAGCATATTGGAAATATTATAGCAATAGGTGCTACTGTAGATGATGATTTCTTAGAAACTCCAGGGTTGCATAGAACCATGCTTGCTGATGGATTATGTACTTCTATCTCTGCAATGTTTGGTGGTCCCGCCAATACTACATATGCAGAAAACACTGGAGTATTAGCCTTAACTAAAGTATATGATCCATTAATTATGAGAATAGCAGCAGTTTTTGCAATAATTTTAGGAGGGATTCCTAAGTTAGCAGCCATAATAAGTACTATTCCAACAGCAGTAGTTGGTGGGATATCAATAATTCTTTTCGGTATGATAGCTGCAGTTGGAGCAAGAACTCTTATTGAAAATCAGGTAGATTTTAATAAATCAAAGAATTTAATAATTGCTGCAGTTATTTTAGTATTAGGACTTGGAGGGGATGCAGTACCAGGAGGTATGGCATTAGCGGCCATAATTGGTATTGTGTTGAATAAGGTTTTACCTGAACAATAATATAAAAAAGGAATAGCAAATTTATCTACTCCATGGTAGATAAATTTGCTTTGTTGAATTTGTCTCCTTTATGAAATGGGGTGATAGTTTGTATAGATATTCAGGTATAACAGTGAAAGAATTACTTTATCTTGAATCAATGAAAGATGCAAAGGTAATAGCGGGAGAAAAAGGGCTTAATAGAAAGATAACAAAACTTAATGTAATGGAAGTTCCAGATATTATAAACTGGGTAGGAAATGGTGAATTCTTACTAACTACTGCTTATTCTATGAGGGATAATATTAATAAATTAGATAAGCTTATAGTGGAATTAAATAATAAAAAATTGGCTGGGTTAGGTGTGAAAACTAAAAGATATATAGATAAAATCCCTGAAAAAACCATAGAAATAGCTGAATCACTAAAATTTCCTTTAGTAGAAATTCCCGTAGAAATTTCTTATTCTACTGTTTTAACAGAAGCATTAACGGAGATAGTTAATGTTCAAACCAATGTTCTTCAAAGAATAGATAATATCCAAAATAAGTTTATTAAAGTAATGCTAGATGGTGGAAGCTTAATGGAAATTACTGAGGCTATTTATGAAAATATAGATAGAAACTCTATTGCTATAAAAGAATACATCTTTGAAACTAGTGCAATATTATGTGACGAGGATAAGAAGAAATATATTGAAACTATTATTGAAGCAGAGAGTTTACAAAGAAAGAAATCAAGAGAAAGTTATAACCAAGGTAATGCTTATACAAAGAAGATTGATTTATTAGAGAATGAAAAAATAAATAGGGTAAGTATTCCAATCTATTTTGACAATAGAGAATATGGATGTATATTTATTTGGGAAGATAAAAGATCTTTGACTCCTATAGAATTAACAGTTATAGAGGGTTCTACTTCAATTATTGCTTTAGATATATATAAAAAAATGTCTATTTTTGAAATAGAGAGCAAGCATAAAGTTGAATTTTTTGATGATCTTTTTTCTGGTAAAGAGAATAAATATAAAAGAGCTATAGACAGGGCACCTTATTTTGGTTTTGATGGTGATTTTGTCTATTCTGTAATAATTATTTCAGTAAATGGCAATAAAGAATTTGATTTAACCAATAATAATTACATTCATCAATTAAAGGTGAGGTTACTTAGTATAATTCAGAGAATAAGTAAAAACAGGGAGCAAAAAATAATTAGTGCTACTAAAAGTAATAGTGTAGTCATTCTCTTTGGTTCAAATCCTAGTGAAAGTGAAGGAAAGATAAGGGAAGGAATAAATGAATTTTGTAAAGAGGTATTAAGATATTCAGAATATGAATATTTTATTGATGAGATATCCATTGGTATCGGTAGAAATTATAAATCTGCTAGAGAGCTTTGGAAAAGTTACAAAGAAGCTAAAAGGGCTGTAGAATATCAAAAAAGAGCTTTTGACAAGAAACTAATATATTATGATGATTTGGGAATATATAGAATTCTTTCTTTTGAAGGGCTACAACCAGAGTTAAATCAATTTTATAAAGAAATGCTAGAACCATTAGTAAAGTATGACAGAGAAAAAGGAACTGAGTTGGTAAGCACATTAAAAAAATATTTTGAATGTGAGGGAAATTTAAAGGAAATGTCAGACGAATTATATATTCATTATAATACTGCAGTCTATAGACTTCAAAGGATAAAAGATATTACAGGCAATAATTTTGAAGATTATAATGATAGGCTAAATCTTCAAATAGCCTTAAAAATATTAGAGATATTAGAAAAACAGGGATTAAAATGATTTGGTAACTCTTCACAAATACCGGTGTTAATATTCATTAAGATTAAATAATGAAAGGCAGAAAAAAAGAAGGTACTATATTAGTAAGAAATGATAATTAATTTACTGAGGGATTGAAGGAAATGAAAGCATTAGATATTAGTAAAAAACTTAATGAAACAATTTTAAACAAAGAATTTGAAGGAATAGTTCACTCGGTATTTGATAATAGTTTCAACGTGCTAACTGAAGATAATAAATTTATAACATTTCTAAATTCAAAAAAGCTTATGTCTCCATATTCTATAAGAATAGAGGAGGATGTGTCTTTTCTAGACAAAGGAATTAAGCCTAGAGTAAAAGTTCAAATTCTTTCTAAACTTGTATCTATTAATGAATTAGATATTAAAATTTACTATAGTGCTGCTACTCTGTGGGATGAAAAACCTAATCTTACTTTTAGTAAGGATGTAGAAAAAAATGTTGACATAAAATTAGAAAGAATAGAAGAAGTTCTATTAACAGAAGGGAAGAAGAATGGAATTTTTCCACTTCTGATAACTCTTAAGGAGAGAATAGGGAGAATTGATTGGATTTATGAAAGTGATATGAAATTAGGTAAAAATGAAATATATATTAGGGAAAAATTCTTAGAATTTATTGACAGTTATATAAAAGGGGATATAGAAAAGCTTTCGGTACAGGTTAAAAATATAATAGGATTTGGTATAGGGCTTACACCATCAATGGATGATTTCTTAGCTGGGCTTATGGTTTCAGGAATATATTTGCATTATTATCTTGGTTACTCTATAGGGAGTGCCTATGAAATCAACTATGCAATGGTAAAGGATATAAAAAATAGGACTACTAGAGTTAGTGAAGAAATGCTTATATTTTCTTCAGAGGGAGAAGTAAATGAAGATATTAGGGATTTAATGATCTCTTTTCTAGGAGATGCTTCCTTAGATATGTTTTCTTATAATCTAAGGAGAGTAATTAATATAGGAGAAACATCAGGAACAGATATTCTTTTAGGAATATATATAGGAAGTTTAATATTATTAAATTAGCATCGAGGGGGGGTAGTTTATGAGTTCTGTGAAGGTTGAGATTAGAAAAAATACATACTATGATTCAGTTACGCTAATGCTTATTTCAAAAGAAATAAAAAAAGTTAAAGGAGTTTACGAAGCACTTGTTGGTATGGGAACAGATTTAAATAAAGAATTAGTTGAGAATTTAGGAATAGGAAATGATGAAATTAAAAATTTAGGGCCTAACGATTTCTTTGTATCAGTACTTGCAGAGGAAAATGTAAAAATAGAGACAATATCCAATGAAGTAGAAAGGTTACTTAGAGAGAAAAATGAAAAAAGTAGTTCGGAATATACACCACCAACTCTTAACGCTGCATTAAGGCATAATCCAGAGTTAAATTTGGCCTTAATATCCGTTGCAGGTGAATATGCAGGTGAGGAGGTAAAAGAAGCCTTAGAAAATAATTTACATGTAATGCTTTTTAGTGACAATGTAAATATGGAAAAAGAAAAAGAATTGAAGGAGTTGGCTTGTGAAAAAGGATTATTAATGATGGGACCAGATTGTGGTACAGCTATTATTAATAATATTCCATTGGCTTTTGGAAATGTTGTTAAAAAAGGAAGTATAGGAATAGTAGGTGCCTCTGGTACAGGGATTCAAGAAGTAACAGTTATTATAGATAAATTAGGAGAAGGAGTATCTCAAGTAATAGGAACCGGTGGAAGAGATTTAAAGGAAGAAATAGGTGGATTAATGATGTTACAGGGAATAGAGGCTTTACAAGAGGACCCTTTAACGGAAGTAATAGTCATAATTTCTAAAGCACCATCTAGAAAGGTATTAGAAAAAATATTAGAATCAATTAAAAATTCACCTAAACCAGTAATTGTGCATTTCTTAGGAGGAGATAGAAAACTTATTGAGGAATACGGGGCCTATTCTTGTAATTCCCTTGAAGATGTAGCGTATAAGGCAGTGGCAGTTTTGAAAAATGAAAAGACTAAGGATTATGATAGATTTAATATGTCTGATGAAGAAATAGAAAAAATAGTTAATGGAGAAGTTGAAAAATTAAAAGAAGGTCAGAAATATTTAAGGGGATTATATACTGGAGGAACCTTAGCAGATGAGGCAATAAAAATCCTTAATAATGACCTGGGAAATATTTATTCTAATATTTCTCCTATATCTAACTATAGGTTGAAAGATGTAAAAAAGAGTAGAGAACATACATGTATAGACTTTGGGGAAGATGAATTTACAGTAGGCAGGCCTCATCCAATGATAGATCCATCAGCTAGAGTTGAAGGTTTAATAGAGGAAGGTAAAGATGATGAAGTTGCTGTAGTACTAATGGATTTTGTACTTGGCTATGGTTCCCATGAAGATCCAGTAGGGGAAATGTTACCAGCAATAATCGATGCTAGAGAAAGTATGGCTAAAAGAGGGAAGTATTTGTCTATTGTGTCTTCTATTTGTGGTACAAAAAAGGACCCTCAAAATTTAGAAGAATCTAAGAAAAGGCTAGAGGAAGCTGGAGTAATAGTAATGCCTTCTAATGCCCAGGCAGCCCGATTGACAGGACTTATTCTAAATAAAATTAAGTAAGATAAAGGGGGAGACTATGTCAAAAATTAATGAACTTTTCAATAAGGAACTTAAAATAGTAAATATAGGATTAAAACCTTTTTATAATGATTTAAGGGAACAAAATATTTCAGCTATCCATGTAGATTGGAGACCGGTTGCTGGTGGAGATAAAAAAATGGCATCAATTTTACAAAAATTAAAGTAAAAATATTAACAAAGAGGGGTGACTGAGGTGATAGGAGAAAAAATTGAACTGGCTAATAAAGAGGCAGTTAAAAGATTATTAAATGCTCAACCAACAATTATTGGGATTGGGAAAGCTGGAGATGATATTCCAGGAATGACTAAGAGCACTATATTACATGCAGGACCACCTATAACATGGGATAAAAAAATGAGTGGACCATTGAAAGGGGCAGTAATAGGAGGCCTTATTTATGAAGGATTGGCATCAAATGAAGAGGAAGCAATAAAATTAGTAGAGTCTGGAGAAATAATATTTGATTCATGTCATCATTATAATGCTGTTGGACCTATGGCAGGAGTTACAACTTATTCAATGCCAGTATGGATAATTGAAAATAAGGCTTATGGGAATTATGCCTATTGTACATTAAATGAAGGATTGGGAAAGGTTCTTCGTTATGGAGCTTATAATGAAGAGGTAATATCTAGACTAAAGTGGATGGAGGAAATTCTTGGGCCAGTATTAAAAGAAACTTTAAAATTAACAGGGGAAATAGATTTAAAAACTATGATAGCCCAGGTTCTTCAAATGGG
>DATGTQ010000261.1 GCA_035301805.1 Tissierellales bacterium | reverse complement strand
CAAAAAAGTGGTTGAAGGTCCATAGGTGTTATCTCCATTTTAATTTGCTCATACCCAATTTGCTGTTTTTTTAAATTCATGCATGCGAAAACAAGCATCATCTGAGAGGAACCTTTATTTAATTCTCTTGGGTTTGTCCATAGTTTTTTCTTTTTTCTAATAAAAATAAATTTAGAAAAGAGTTTTTGTATGATCTTAGTGTAAAATAAATTATATTGACAAAGAAAAAAGAATAGTTTATAATTATATCAGTGGTAATTACCAGATTAAAAAGTTAGTATTATATCTTGCATTTATTTTATTTTATCACCTGAATGGTAATAACAACACTACCAGTTAAAAATAGACTTTAGGAAAGTGTTAACAGTAATAAAGTTAAAAAACAACAAAATATAATGAAAGGGGTGACTAATACTTGAGTTTTAAATTTGTCCCTGAACTAATTGTTAAAAACATCTCTGCTAATAATTCAACAGAAGTAATTGAATTACTGGGAAAACAGCTTAGTGAAAACGGTTTCGTCGATGGAAGCTATATTAAATCAGTATTAGAAAGAGAAGAAGAGTTTCCGACTGGGTTGCAAGCAAAGAAGGCTGCTATAGCTATTCCTCATGCTTTAAACAGAAATGTTAAAAAATCAGGAATATGTCTAGGCATTTTAGAAAATAAAGTTCCTTTCCGTTCCATGGAAGATATTAATAGTATTGTGGAAGTAGAGTTTGTTTTTCTACTAGCAATTAAAGAATCTAATAGACAATTAAAAATATTAAAAGCAATAATGGAAATGCTACAAAATGAAGTATTATTTAATAAAATTAGAGCAGAAAAAGATAAAAAAATTATTTGTGATATTTTAAATGAATTTATTAAAGAATAGGAGGAATTTATATGAAAAAAGTAATTATAGCTTGCGGAGCTGGCTTAGCAACATCAACTATGATAAGAGAAAAAATAGAAGATCTTTTAGAAGAAAATAATATCAAATGTGAAATAGTTCAAAGTACATTAAATGGAATACCTAGTGTATCAGACAATGCTGATTTAATTATTACTACCATGAATGTAGATGAAGACTATGGAGTGCCATTAATTCAAGGAAGCGCTTTTTTAACAGGTATCAATGAAGATGTTGTATCAGACAAAGTTATCTCAATATTAAAAGAGGGAGATGTATAAAATGACACAGGTAATTGATTATATTGTAGGACTTGGAAGTTATATATTTGTTCCTATGATTATGATTATTATAGGAATTGCTATGGGATTAAGTATAAGAAAAGCTATTAAAGCAGGAGTTACAGTGGGAATTGGACTTATTGGTGTTAGCATTGTCTCCACATTAACTGAAGAATCTCTTTCTCCAGTAATCAATATAATGGTAGAAAGGTTAAATTTAAACTTAACTGCTATTGACGTTGGGGGAGGACCTGCTGCAGCTATAGGTTTTGGTTCAGCTTTAGGTGGGTTATTGATAATAGTAATTTTATTAGTTAACTTATTAATGTTAGCTTTAAATTTGACTAATACAATGAATATTGATATATATAACTTTTGGTACTTTGCAATAACAGCTGGTTTTGTACAAATTTTAACCGGCAATAGTGTTTTAGCTATTATGGCTGGTGTAACCCACGCCATATTAAGTTTAAAAGTAGCCGATGTAACAGCAAAACGTGTTCAAAAAGTAATTGGAATAGAGGGTATAGCTATTCCCCATGGATTTGCTGCTGCTAGTGCACCACTGTTTATGGTTTTAGACAAAGTTTATGATCACATTCCTTTTTTAAATGGTTCTAAAGAAGAAAAGGAGAGTAAAAAAGAACAAAGTAAAACAATGAAATTCATTGGTTCCATAATAGGAGATCCTCTTTATTTAGGATTAATATTAGGGGCAGCATTTGGATTAATTGCAGGTTATGACTTTAAAGGTGTTATGGATATAACTATGAAAACAGCTGGAATTATGGTTCTCTTTCCAACTATGGTAAAAATGATTGTTTCAGGGTTAATTCCTATTTCAAACCAAGCTAAAGAATTCTTTTCAAGTAAGTTTGAAGATAGAGAGTTATATATTGGTTTAGATTCAGCAGTTACTATAGGACATTCTGTAACAATTAGTGTAGGTATGTTGATGATTCCGGTATTCATGATTTTTGCAGCTATACTACCAGGAAATACTACATTACCATTAGGAGAAGTACCCTTTGCAGCATTCTATGTCTGTTTTGCAACGATAATTCATAATGGAGATAGACTAAGAACTATTATTTCAAGCTTAATATTTATACCTATTGTACTTTATATATCTAGTTGGGCAGCACCTTTATTAACTAAAATGGGTGAAGCACAAGGCTTAACATTAGTTCAACAAGGTCAAGAAGCAACTACTATGGCTTTAGGAAACTTATTTATATATCTTCCAGCTAAAATAGCACAAGCTCCTGTTATGGCAGGTATACTTTTAGCGGCTATTTCTATATTAGCAATTGTTGGAGGATTATATTTAGAAAAGAAACAAAAAGTAAAAGCAGGTAATTAATAAAAAAGTAGGAGGCTTAATATAATGTCAAATAAGATTAATATAGGTGTAGTTGGAGCAGGAATATATGGGCATTACCATCTAAACACTTATACTACAGACAATAATGTTAAGAAAGTAGTATTTTGTGATACAAATGAAGAAAGATTACAAGCAACAGAAAAAGAATATAATATAAAAGGTTATTCATCTGTAAAAGAAATGTTAAAAAATGAAGAATTAGATGCAATTTCTATAGCAACACCAGATCCTTATCATTATGAACCTATGAAAGATGCTATTTTAGGCGGCATTAAGAATATATTTGTAGAAAAACCTTTAGCTACTACTGTAGAGGAAGGGGAAGAACTAATAAAAATTGCAAAAGAAAACAATGTTCGTGTAGCAGTAGATTTTCATAAAAGATGGGATCCAGCATATTTAGCTATAAAAAATGATATTACAAATAATAAAGATAAAATTGTCAGAGGTTATATGGCCTTAGATGACATTATTGATGTTCCATTAAAATGGTTTAATTGGACAGAAAAATCCTCACCAGCTTGGTTTTTAGGAGTACATTGTTACGATTTAATTCGTTTTATTACAGAAAGTGAAGTTAAAAGAGTATATGCTGTAGGTAATAAGCAAGTATTAGTAAATAAGGGCTGTAATACCTATGATTCTATGCAAACTATATTAGAAATGGAAGACGGCTCTAACTGGACAGTTGAGAATTCATGGATTCTACCTAATAGTTTTCCTAAATCTAACGATGGACAATTAATAATTATATCTGAAAAAGGCTATTATAAAAATGAATCCTATAGAGGATTAAATCAATATAATCAAGACAAAGCCAGTGTACCTAATTATCTTTTTATGAATTTTACAGAAAATGATGCAAGTGGTTTTGGTGTTCAACCAATGAAGGATTTTATTACAGCAGTGATAAATAATACTCCATTTATTGCAGATGCTTTTGATGGAATACAAGCTACTAGAATTGCTGAAGCTGTTCATAAATCAATTATTACTAAGGAGATAATTAGCCTTTAAAAAATATTCTAGGGTGGTGGAACTTGAGTATGGTGGAGTTGACTATATTTAACATATAAGATAAGATTGTGTTAGCTGCTAAAACCGTTAAAGAATAAAGCATTAAGGTGATAAAAATGAAAACAATAGATAAACAAAGTAGAGTTCCATTATATTATCAAGTGATGGATATAATAATAGAAATGATAGAAGAAGGAAATTTAACTGAAAATGATATACTTCCTTCTGAAAGAGAATTATGTAATACTTTTGACATAAGTAGAACTACCGTAAGACAAGCCATTCAAGAGCTAGAAAATAATGGTTATGTATATAGAGTTCATGGAAAAGGAACTTTCATATCTTCTGAAAGATTTAAACAAGACTTATTAGAATTTTATAGTTTTACGGAAGAAATGAAGAAAGCTGATAAAACTCCTTCTTCTGAAGTATTAGATTTTAATATAATTAGTTGTAAAGAAAAGTTAGCAGAAAAGATGAATCTGAATGTAGGTGATCAGGTATATAAATTTACAAGATTAAGGCTTGCTGATAATATGCCAATGATGTTAGAGACAAGCTATGTACCTTGTAGTAGGTTTCCAGATTTAACAAAGGAAAAATTACAAGAAAATGCTATGTATGATATTTTCACAAAAGATTACAATGCCTTTTTTACTTGTGCAGAAGAAATATTTCAATCTGTATTGACTAATGATTGGGAAGCAGAGCTTCTTAGATATACTCCAGGATTACCAAGTATGATGATTGAAAGAATAACCCATGAAAATAATATGATAATTGAGTATACAAAGGGAATAGCAAGAGGAGATAAATTTAAGTACCATGTAGTGTTAAATAAGTAATTAGTTTTATCAACACTGGTAATTACAACATTACATCATTACCGCATAAATTTAATATTTAAATAGGAGTGAAAATTATGTTTGATATAGAAGATGAGAAATGGAAAGTATTAAATGGATTTAATACTGCCACAGAAATATCTCAACAACCTAAACTATGGCTAGAAGTTTTAAAAATAGTTGAGGACAATAAAGATAATATCAATAAATTTTTGGAAGAAAGATTAAACAAAGATAAAGTTAGAGTAATATTTGCAGGTGCAGGAACCTCAGCCTATGTAGGTGAAATTGCAACACAACAATTAAATATGGGAGAAGAATATATTTATGAAGCTATACCTACAACAGATATTATAGCTGAGCCAGAAATTTATTTTAAAAAGGATATACCTACAATATTAGTGTCCTTTGCTCGTTCAGGAAATAGTCCGGAAAGTGTTGCAACCTATAATTTAGCTAATGAAATGATAGATGAAGTAAGCCATATATTTATTACTTGTAATGTAGAAGGAAAATTAGCAGAAATATCTAAAGGAAAAGAAAATGTATTATTACTACTAATGCCAGATGAATCAAATGACAAAGGTTTTGCTATGACTAGTAGTTTTTCTTGTATGACTCTTACTTCTCTATTAATATTTGATATGGAAAACTTTAAAAATAATAAAAAACAGATTATTGAAATGGCAACTATAGGTAAAGATATATTAAATAGTGACCAGAAAGAAATAAAAGGTTTAATAGATTCCAAATACAATAGAATCGTATATTTAGGTTCTAGTAGTTTTCGAGGTTTAACAAAAGAAAGCGGATTAAAATTATTAGAATTAACTAGGGGTCAAATTATCTCTCATTATGAGACTACATTAGGATTTAGACATGGACCAAAATCTATAACTAATAATAATACATTAATAATTATTTATATATCAGAAGATCCTTATACAAGAAAATATGATATAGATATGCTTAAAGAAATTTACAATGATGCAGGTGACCATAAGGTAGTAGCTATATCAAATAAATATTATGGAGAAGTAGAAGAAAATAGCAATAAATATTTCTATCTAAGTAAAGATGGAAATAACATTAATAATACAGGATTCATATCCTTATTGTATGCTTTATATGCTCAATTAATTGCTTTATTCTATTCTATAAAAGTAAAAGTAGAACCTGATGATCCAAATCCAAGTGGAATAGTTAATAGGGTAGTAAAAGGAGTAACAATTTATAAAAAGAATTAATAGTATCTAAAAACTAAAATAGCCGCGAATATTCGCGGCTAAAACTTCTCATAGGGAGGTATTAATGATTAAAATTAATGATTTAAGTAGTATAGTTATATTATCAGATTTTGATGGCACTATAACTACTGAAGATACAAATGCAAAACTAATAAAGTATTTTGGCAATGAAACAACTAGAGAACGATATAATCAATACAAAAAAGGTAAAATACATTTATTATCTTATTTGGAATTACAGTATAGAGATATTGGAATAAATGAAGAAGAATATACAAATTTTATATTAAATAAAATTGAAATATCTAGGGGATTTAAAGAATTTTTTCAAAAAGTAAAAAGAAACAATATTCCCTTTGCAATTATTAGTGGTGGATTTGAAAATGGAATAATACCTTTTTTAAGAAAACATGGCATAAATGATATTGATATATATGCTAATTCTATTAATTTTGGTGATGAAGTAACTTTAGACTATTACCACAAAGCTTCTAACTGCTGTAAATTAGGTCCTTGTGGTAATTGTAAAATTAAACATTATGAAAACTATAAAGAGAAAGATAATACTGTAATTTTTATAGGAGATGGTGTTACAGACAAACCTGTTGCAGAGGTAGCAGATATGGTTTTTGCTAAAGATAGTTTATTAGACTACTGCAAAGACAATGATATAGATTGTATACCCTGGGAAGACTTTAGAGATATCAACAAAATAATTTTTGGTAAAGGAAGGTAGAATACTATGGATATAATTTCAACAAAAGAAAT
>DATGTQ010000260.1 GCA_035301805.1 Tissierellales bacterium | reverse complement strand
CCCGGCTTTTCTAGCTCATAAATTATATCTTCTAAAGTCGGAAGCCCTATATCTAATTCTTCAGATACTTCCTTTAAATTAATTTTATTATAGTCATTTATATCCATAATTCTTTCTGCTACTTCATAAGATTCTGGATGTACTCCCGTATTATCAAAGGGATTTTCTCCCCCAGGTATCCTTAAGAAACCCGCACATTGTACAAAAGTTTTATTTCCTAATCTTTTAACTTTTAATATTTCTTTTCTGTTTTTAAACATTCCAATTTCTTCTCTATAACTAACTATATTTTTAGCCACACTACTAGAAATCCCCGATACATACTTAAGTAAAGACACAGATGCCGTATTTAAATCTACTCCTATTCTATTTACACTATCTTCTACAATTCCTCTAAGAGCTTCAGCTAATTTTTTTTGATTTAGATCATGCTGATACTGTCCTACACCTATATGTTTCGGGTCAATTTTAACTAATTCTGCTAATGGATCTTGTAATCTTCTAGCAATAGAAACTGCACCTCTTATAGAAACATCCATATCTGGAAACTCAGTTCGTCCAACTTCAGAAGCAGAATATACTGAAGCACCAGCTTCATTTACGATTATATAAGATACATCTTCATCTATTTCCTGAAGCATTTCTGCTACAACTTGCTCGGTTTCCCTAGATGCTGTTCCATTTCCTACAGTAACAACATTAACATTATATTTTTTAATTAACTCTTTCAATTTAATTTTGGTCTCTTCAATTTTCAATTGAGGTTCTGTTGGAAATACTGTAGCAAAATCTAAAACATTTCCTATCTCATCTACAACAGCAACTTTACAGCCAGTTCTAAAACCTGGATCTATACCCATCACAACTTTACCTTTTACTGGTGGCTGCATCAATAAAGGTTCTAAATTATTGGCAAAAACTTTAATAGCATCTTCCTCTGCTTTTTCAGTTAAAGTAGTCCTTATTTCCCTTTCAATAGAGGGGAAAATTAATCTTTTAAAACTATCTTCAATACTAGCTTTAAGATAGGGGATAGTTATAGAATTTTTATTAGTTACATATTTAGATATAATTTTACTTATCATTTCATCTTTTGACACTATAATTTTAACCCTTAAAAATTTCTCTTTTTCCCCTCTATTTATAGCCAATATTCTATGGTTTGGAATTCTTTTTACTTTTTCTATATGAGAATAGTACATTTTATAAACTGAATCCTCTTCTTTATTTATTCCTTCAGCAGATATTTCTCCTTCATTAAAAGTATCCTTCCTAATATCTTCTCGAATTTCTGCGTTATCTGAAACTATTTCTGCTACTATATCCATAGCTCCTGCCAAAGCCTCTTCTACATTGGCTACCTCTTTTTCTTCATTTATATAATCAAAGGCCAATTCCTCCATACTCCCTTTGACTATTTCTTGTTCCAATATTATTTTTGCTAAAGGCTCCAAACCTTTCTCTTTAGCAATAGTAGCCCTCGTTCTTCTTTTAGGTCTATAAGGTCTATATAAATCTTCTACTTTTTGAATAGTCATTGCATTTGTTATTTTTTCTTTTAATTCTTCTGACAACTTTTCCTGTTCATTAATTAACCTTAAAACTTCATTTTTTCTATCTTCCAAGTTATTTAAATAATCCAATCTAGACTTAAATTCCCTAAGTACTACATCTTCCATTCCACCTGTTTGTTCCTTCCTATAGCGTGCAATAAAAGGAATAGTATTTTTTTCATCTAAAAGTGCTATAGTATTTTTAACTTGAAAAGGTTTCAAGTTAAATTCATCTATTAGTATTTCAGGTATATTCATTCTGTTCTCCTTTCCTAGTTAACTTTTAATCAATTTTGAAACCTTCTATAACCTTTCCCAGTTCTTCGCTCATACCCTTAAGATTTTCTGCTGACTTTTTAATAGAATGTACATAGGTCACTTGCTCCTCTGTACTTGCTAAAGCCGTTTGAGTTCTAGAAAAGGTTTTATGAGATGTTTTATTTACCCCAATTATTGCCTCATCTATATCCTCCAACCTTGCAAACATTTTCTCTAATATACTACTGAACCTTTCAACAGTTATTGTAGTCTTTTTCATATATTCCACAATATCATTAAAATTTCTTCCAGTCTTTTTGATAGTTTCATTTCCTTTATCTATTTCTAAAAGATTATCATTCATAGATGAAACTACTAATTTAGTTTCATCTTTCATCTTATTTATTATATCACCAATGTATTGAGAAGCCTTTTCTGTTTCTTCAGCCAAGTTTCTTATTTCTTCAGCTACTATAGTAAAACCTTTCCCTGTTTCCTCTCTTCCCCTTACTCTTGCAGCTTCAATGGCTGCATTTAATGCTAATAAATTTGTTTGCCTTGAAACACCATTTATAGACTTTGCTATCTTATCTATTTCATAGATATGATTTATTAGTTTACTCATTTGATTTGACATTTCATTTACTCTTATGGAGATTGAATCCATAATTTTAATAGTATTATTAATATCCTCAGAACCTAATATAGCAGTATCAAAAGTGGTTTTTACACTGTTAAGTATCTGAGAAAATTGTTCCTCCATGTCCTTTACTACTTGAAACATAGTCCTTGATACTTCACTAGTTTTTTCTGCTTTTATCATCTGTCTTTCTGCACCGGAAACTGCCTCCTCCACTACGACTGATATTTCCGAATTTGCATTTATAGTAGAATCAGCTTCCTTAAGTAATTCACCAGATTCATTCTCTAAATTACTAGAAACTGTACTAATACTTAGCATTAAACTATCTAGTGAATCTACCATAGTATTAAAAGACTTTTGAAGTATTCCTATTTCATTATTAGAATCTACAGTAACTTTTTTAGTTAAATCCCCTACCCCTATGTTGTCTACAGCAATTACCATCTGTTCAAGAGGATACCAAAATTTCTTTGCAATAGTATTTGAAAAGATTACTACAAAGAATATTAATATTATAGTCATAGTTAAAGTTCGATGTAGTCCTTTTTTAGCTTCAGAATTAACTTCATTTAAATTTTGTTCAAATATTACTCCCCAATTAGTCAAAGGAACTTTTACGTAAGTACCTAGAACTTCAACATTTTTATCGTTTCTATAATTAGACCCATTCCCCTTTTCTTCTTGCAAAGCTAATGTGGCACCTTTTATCTTATTTTTAATTGGATTATATTTTTCTACTACCTTCCCTTCATAATCTGGATGAGCTAGTACTTCCCCGTCCCCGTTTATAACATAAGCTGTACCTGTATCATACCTTTCCATTATTTCGGAAAGTTTATCTAATTTTATATGTACAGCTGCTATAGCATTAATATTATTAGAGTTATCTTTTAAAGACGTATATAAAACTGCAATTGGAACGTCTTCCTCTTCATAAGTATCAGATACAAACCTTTCATCATCTTTAATCCTATCAAAGATCTTATTATCAATAGCACTATTTTTTCCGCCCTTTTCAGAGGAAAATTGAGGTTTTCCTTCTAAATTATATATATCAATTTGCTTTAAATTTGGGTAATCTTGAGCAGTAGAAGAGAGAATAACCTGGGCTTTTCCTGGATCAATCTTAGAAAAATCATATATTCTACTTAAACTTTCTACAGAACTCGCTGATTTAAAAAGGTAATTTTGTACTTGATCAGAAACTGAATGGACTAATTGAATATTAACAGGTTTTAAGTTTTTCCTATTATCTTTTTCTTGTATTTTATAATTTATAATTCCCATAACTAAAACTGGTATTACTGATAAAAATAAAAAACAAGTGATTAGCTGTTTCTTTATTTTTTTGTTTTTCCCTCTATTTCTTCTATTAGAGCCTTTAGAAGACCGATCTGCTCTTTTATTCAAATATATCACTCCCTTTGTAACCAATCTAAAATAGTCACATTATAAACATTCTACAAAAGTTGACTAATTCCTTTGTATTTTTTTAATAATTTAGCCCTTCATCACTGAAGGGCTTTTTCTTTCAAATATTCATTAATAAATATGTCTATATCACCATCTATTACACTGTTTGTATTTCTCTCTTCCACATTAGTTCTGTGGTCCTTTACCAGGTTATAGGGGTGAAAGATATAAGATCTAATTTGAGACCCCCAGGCAATTTGTCTATATTGTCCTTGTAAATCTTCAATTTTTTCTTTTTCTTCTTCTTCCTTTAATTGGATAAGCTTAGCCTGCAACATTCTAATAGCTGTAATCCTATTACTATGTTGAGACCTTTCATTTTGACACTGTACCACAATTCCCGTAGGTATATGGGTAATTCTAACAGCAGAATCAGTAGTATTTACATGTTGTCCTCCAGCTCCACTGGCCCTATAAGTGTCAACTTTTAAATCATTAGGTTCTAAGACTATTTCAACATCTCCACCTAAGGCTGGATATACATCTACACTAGCAAAAGAAGTATGTCTTCTACCGGAAGAGTCAAAAGGTGATATTCTTACTAATCTATGAACACCTTTTTCCGACTTTAAATACCCATAGGCATTTACCCCTTTAATCAAAAGGGTAACACTTTTTATACCTCCTTCAGTATCAGGCTGAATATCTAAAGTCTTAACGAAGAATCCTTTTTTATCTGCCCATCTACTATACATTCTTAAAAGTATCTCTGCCCAATCTTGAGCCTCTAACCCTCCAGCTCCTGAATGAATAGATAATATTGAGTCATTTTTATCATATTCTCCACTTAAAAGAGTTTCCAATTTCAAATTTTCCGCCTTTTTAGAAGTCTTATTAAGAGCAGTTTTAATTTCATCATGTAAAGAAAAATCCCCTTCTTCTAAGGCCAATTCTATTAAAACTTCTAAATCGTCAAACTCTTCATTTAGTTCATTAAAACTTTGTATTTTATCCTTGATATTTTTTAATTCTTGCATTGTTTTCTGAGCTTTTTCAGTATCTTCCCAAAAATCTTCTTCATAAGACTTTTTACTTAAAACTTCTGCTTTTTCTTTTAAATTTTCAATGTCAAAGGGACACCCCTAATTCATGGACCATGGTCCTAAGCCTATCCACCTTTTCTTTGTATTCATAAATTCCCTCCATTAAACCACTCCTTATTACATATTATCTTCCACAACATTTTTTATATTTCTTTCCACTACCACAAGGACAAGGTTCATTTCTCCCAATTTTCCTACCTTTAACAATTGGTTTTTGTTTTTGTTTTCCCTTTCCTTTTTGAATATTAGTAGAAATTGGCTTAGCCATCCTTTTTCTTTCCATTTTATCTGGACTTTCTACATTAAACAATAGTTTTACCGTATCTTCTTGTATTGAGACATTCATTTCCTCAAACATATCAAAACCTTCTACTTGATAAGCTCTAACAGGATCTTCTTGACCATAGGCTCTAAGACCGATACCTTGTCTTAGCTGATCCATTGCATCTATATGATCCATCCACTTTCTATCTACTACCTGTAATAATACTACTCTCTCTATTTCTCTAAATCTTTCTTCTCCAATTTCTCTTTCCTTTTCCTCATATTTGTCTAAAGCTATTCTAAAAAGTTTTTCTTTTAAAGTTTCTTTATCTAATTTTAGAATATCCAAATCCTCAAAAAATCCTTTAGGCAGAAATATAGCTTCCAAATGGTTCTTTATCCCTTCTAGATTCCACTCTTCTGGGTAAATACTTCCTTGGGTATATGTTTCTATAGTATTTAATATGATATTTTTTATCATAGATATAATATTTTCTTTTAAGTTTTCCCCTTCTAAAACTTTCTTTCTTTCTCCATATATTACTTCTCTTTGCTTATTCATAACATCATCATATTGCAAAACATGTTTCCTTATAGCAAAGTTATTTCCTTCTACCTTTCTTTGAGCATTTTCAATAGTTCTAGTTAATAATTTATGCTCTAAAGGTTGATCATCGGGCATACCAAGTTTATTTACCATTTCTACTGTACGTTGTCCACCAAAAATCCTAATTAAATCATCTTCAAAAGAAATATAAAACCTTGAGGAGCCAGGGTCTCCTTGTCTTCCTGCTCTACCTCTTAATTGATTATCTATTCTTCTAGACTCGTGTCTTTCAGTCCCAATTATATGAAGTCCTCCAGCATTAATTACTTCTTCATGTTCCTTCTCTGTTTCCTTTTCAAACTTTTTATATAATTTCTCATAGACCTTCCTAGCTTCTATTATTTCCTCATTATCTATTTCTAAAGAACTATCTACAAAAGCTATTATTTCATCATCATAACCTTTTCGTTTTAAGGCTGCTTTTGATAGATATTCTGGGTTTCCACCTAAAACTATATCAGTACCTCTACCAGCCATATTAGTAGCAATAGTTACGGCACCCATTCTTCCAGCTTGAGCTACAATGTCTGCTTCCTTTTCGTGATATTTAGCGTTTAAAACTTGATGAGGAATTCCTTCCCTTTTAAGTCTTTTACTTAATAGCTCTGATTTTTCAATATTTATTGTACCTACAAGTATTGGCTGCCCAGTTTTATGTCT
The DNA here is from genome assembly GCA_035301805.1 of Tissierellales bacterium. Taxonomy (NCBI): domain Bacteria; kingdom Bacillati; phylum Bacillota; class Tissierellia; order Tissierellales; species Tissierellales bacterium. Next base: position 13,679 of record DATGTQ010000260.1, on the reverse strand, counting down.
TTCTTTTATTTCTTTTACAACTTCATTAAATTTTCCTTCTTCCATTTTATATACTACGTCCGGATAATCTATACGAATAACCGGCTCATTAGTAGGAATTTCCACAACATCCATACCATATATTTCTTTAAATTCTGCTTCTTCTGTTTTGGCAGTACCAGTCATACCTGCTATTTTTTCATACATTCTAAAATAATTTTGGAATGTAATAGTAGCTAATGTTTTAGATTCGCCTCTTACATCTAAACCTTCCTTAGCCTCTATAGCTTGGTGAAGTCCATCACTATACCTTCTTCCATACATTAACCTTCCTGTAAATTCATCTACAATAATAATTTGTCTATCTTTTACAACGTAATCTATATCTTTTTTCATAATATATCTAGCCTTTAAGGCCTGATTAATATGATGTGCAATTTCCATATTATCTGGGTCAGCTAAGTTTTCTATTTTAAAGAAACTTTCCGCTTTTTTCGTTCCCTTTGATGTTAAAGTACAAGTTCTTGCTTTTTCATCAACTAAATAATCTACTACTTCTTCTTTTATTTCTCTATTAAAAGGGTCTGAATCTTCTTCATTAGGTTTTATTATTCTACCTTCTAAAGTTTTTATAAAATTATCTGCTACAAAGTATAAATCTGTAGACTTGTCTCCAGCACCGGAAATAATTAAAGGAGTTCTAGCCTCATCTATAAGAATACTGTCTACTTCGTCTACAATGACATAATTCAAATTATTTTGTACCTTTTCATCTTTGTAAATAACCATATTGTCTCTTAAATAATCAAAACCAAATTCATTGTTAGTCCCATAAACTATATCACAGTTATAAGCTTCTTTTCTTTCTTTGTTATTCATACCATGAACTATAGTTCCTACAGTTAAACCTAAAAATTCATAAATCTTTCCCATCCATTCTCTATCTCTTTTTGCTAGATAATCATTTACAGTTACAATATGGACTCCTTTACCAGTTAAACCATTTAAATAAGCAGGTAAAGTTGCTACCAAAGTCTTACCTTCACCCGTTTTCATTTCTGAGATTCTACCTTGGTGAAGTACTATACCACCATAAAGTTGAACCTTAAAATGTCTCATGCCTAATACTCTATCAGAGGCTTCCCTTACAACAGCAAAAGCCTCTGGCAGTAAATCATTAACAGTTTCACCACTATTAAGTCGATTTTTAAATTCATCGGTTTTATTCTTTAATTCTTCATCTGAAAGCCCCTTCATACTATTTTCTAAGGCTTCTATCTCATCAACTATTGGCTCTATTTTTTTTAGTTCCCTGTCACTATAGTTACTAAATATTTTTTCAAATAAAGATTTCATATCTTTACTTACCACCTTTCAAGTTACACCTAACTACAACGTAGTTTGTCACTTCTACATACTAAATATAACAGTTTATCGCCAATTACTAGAGCTGAATCTGAGAGTACTTTTTTCCTGTGCCCCTTCTGATAACATTATTTCTTGAATAAGAGTGTACAAACCAAAACACATTAATAGATCACCTATACTTATTATATTAGGAAATGGATAAGGCTTAGAAATTGCTATAATCTTCCCTAATACAGGATATTTTGTAGCATCAGAAATAGCTGTATATAAAGGAAGATTCCCTCCCTCAAGCATAGTATACATATCTTTTAAGCCTACTAATTTAAATCCTTCCTTTAAAATTGGTATTTTCCAATGATTTACAACCACTGCAAAAAAATTTAAAACTGTTCCACTTAGCACCAGCCATAAAGACCTATACTTGATATTTGCAAATATCCCGATAAATAACAATATGTAGGATAAAATAATTAATTGCTTTAAATAATTATAAAGTTTTCCCATCATCTGAATTTCTTCTGTACTATTTATGAATACCAGAAAATATTGGAATACAAAAGCAAAAATTAGTATCCACACTCTTTTAAAATCTACTTTTATTAATCTAGTAAATTTACCCCCTCTAATTAATCCTACAATTATTGATAATATTATTACTTCGATAAACACACGGCTTCAACCTCCTTCAATATTAAAAAATTGCAGGATTTCTATCCTGCAATTTTTATCTATATCAATTATACTATTAAAGCTCTGGTTCTATCAACCCATAATTTCCATCTTTTCTTTTGTATAAAACATTTAGATCATCTGTTTCTGCATTTAGAAACAAGAAAAAATTGTGTCTTAACAACTCCATTTGAAGTATTGCTTCCTCTACATTCATTGGTTTCATATCAAATCTTTTTGTTCTTACAACTTTAGGTTTTTCATCTTTTTCCTCTTCTTCCTTTGCTAAGGGAGCAATATTTTCAAATCTTATAGTTCTTCCATTTTTGTATCTCTTTTGAAGCTTAGTTTTATATTTCCTAATTTGTGCTTCTAGTATTTCTACTACTTTATCAATTGTATTATACATATCGTCAGTAGCTTCTTCAGCACGAAGAATAGTTCCAGGTAGGTTTATGGTTACTTCTAAAATTTGCCTTTCCTTTTCTACACTAAAGGTTACATCGGCCTTAATATCTTCCTCAAAATACTTATCTAATTTTCCAAATTTTTTTTCAGTCATTTCCTTTAAAGCATCTGTTACTTCCATATTTATCCCAGTAAAAGTTAATAACATAAACCTCACTCCTTTTGATATTAGCAACCTATCTACTAATATGTATTTATATTATATGATACCCAAACCATAGGTACCTATAACATACAAGCCTAATATAATATACCTCTTCTAAAATTATTCATAAAATATGAATAATTATTTACCAGTTTATTCACAAATCTTTGTGTGCTCTTTGTGGATAAGCTTTAGGCCATTCTGTGGGTAATGTGGATAAGTCTGTGGAAAACTGTAAACTATTTATTCTTCATGTGGATAATTTTCTTAATAAAAAGTGAATAAGGCATCTTTCTATTAATTTCACCCTTTTACAGCAAAATTTGAAATTATTTGATAATAATACTTATGCTTATTCTTGTATTCCTAATAATATTATAACACTACATATAGAAAAGTTAAACTTAAAAATAGAAAGGGTCTATTCCTTTCTATTTCTTTTCATATATTAATATGCTATTGTTAATACTTTTATTATAAACATATACATTTTTTACATTGTTACTATATTTTAATATTCCTTTATATCTTCTTTTAAGGTAGCTTTAATTTTAGTGATATTTTTAAAGTTTTGTTAAAAAGCTAGGATTATTTTTATGCATTTACATTAGTCTATTGAGAAAAAGATATTACTCTTTTGTTTTATATTTACTTTTTCTATATAATAATAGGACTAATACCACATAACCACCTTTTATTAAAGCTGCTATTATAGCTCCCAATGGATCATCTTTAATATTTACAGCTTTCGTAAAAAAGTAGGTAGTAGCCAACTGACCAGGTCCTAATCCCATTAAAGTTCCTAATAAATAATCTTTCACATTTATAGTTGTAACTCCAGATACAAAGTTGGCTATACTAAAGGGAATAAAAGGCATACTCCTTATAAAAAAAACATAACCTATACCATATTGTTCTATTTTAGCAGATACTTCTTCTAAACTAACCTTTCTTTTCTTTCTATAATAAAGTCTATTTACAAATTTCATAACATCATATTGAAATATTCTAGCTATATAAAAACTAACTGTCGCTCCTATCATTCCTGCAGCTATAACATAAATAAATCCTTTCATACCAAAGAAAAAAGCTCCTAAGGCAGAAAACCAAGAAATAGGAACGAAAAATATTACTAAAATAGTAGTTATAATAAAAAAGAATAAGGAAAAATTCCTATTTGCCCCTGCTGTCTTAAAAAAATTTTCTAACCCTTCTTTATTATAAATATCAAAACTAAATATTAAATAAAGTAAAACTCCAATAAATGTTAACATTATAGCTACTTTAAGTACTTTTTTCTTATTATTGACATTTTTCATTACTCCACCCCTAAACTATCTTCTATCTAACTATACTTTACTCCAATTTTAAAATTATTCAAGGAATCCTTGCTTCCTTGTACTTAAAATGAATGGTTGTTATAATACATTTATAGAATAACATTAAGAGGTGTATATTAGTGAAGAAAATTGGTATGAGGACTATCAAAACTGGCATTGCCATATTTTTAGTATTATCAATCTCTAAAATACTAAACATTAACAATCCGCTTTTTGCAGGAATTGCTACACTTATTACTATGCAAAGTTCAGTATCTGGTTCCTGGGAAGCGGGAAAAAATAGAATGCTAGGTACTGTCTTAGGTGCAATAATAGGACTTATTTTTTCTATTATGGCCCCAAATAATCCATTTATTATTGGAATCGGAATTATTATAATTATATATTTATGTAATATTTTAGACTGGAAAAAAGCCATTTCAATATCCTGTATTGTATTTATGGCTATTATGTTAAATCAAGATGAAGGCAGTAGATTAAATTACAGTGTTTTTAGAGCTTTAGATACTTTTCTAGGGATAATAGTGGGGATGCTTGTAAACTATTTCATATCTCCACCAGATATAGAAAGAAACATGAAGTCCTCTTTCCATCAAATGCTACAAGAGAGTAATCAATTTATAGAAGGCTTAACTTGGGAAAATACAGAAGTAGAGCTTGAACAAATTAAAGATGAACTTACAGTACTAGAAAAAAATTATTATACTTTAAAAGAAGAATTCGAATTAAAAATATGTACCGATGAAAGGTATGCTACCTTTAAAAACTTATTTATTATATTTGAAGAATTATATATACATTTAGAACTTATGACTAATTTAGAAAGTACCTCTTTAATTAACAATGAAAATAAAGAGCTATTAGAAAAGAAATATAATAAAGAAATACCTATTCAAAAAGAAGCCACTGAAAATAAAATGGATGAAGTTTTTAATTATCATTTAAAAAACGCTTTAATTCAATTATCAGTACTAGAGAAGACTCTTTCTATGAAATAAAACCAATGAATATATACTTCATCTATTGCTTCATTAGTAAAAGTTTATGATAGGACTGCAATGGATGAGCTTTAATTATTAACTAAAGAATATATCCTACTATATAATAATATATATATGGGTTTCCTTTTGATGGGAGAGGAAACCCATATTACCTACTTATTTCTACTATTCTTTTACTTATTATATCTATTAAAATTCACTATCATTTACAGAATCTAGCCATTCTTTTATAGGCTTAACTACCTCTTTAATTGTTCCATCTTCAAATGGATTTTTTAGCCCAGCTAACTCAACTAATTTTAAGAAAGGTTTACTTCCCCCTGCTTTACAAAGCCTTAAATAATCTTCCCAAGCTTTATCTCTATTATCCATAGCCTTAATCCAGAATTGAAAAGCACATACTTGGGCTAATGTATAGTCAATATAGTAAAATGGTGCTTCAAATATATGTCCTTGTCTAAACCAATAGCCACCCCTTTCTAAAAATTCATTATCTCCATAATCTCTAAAAGGAAGATATTTTTTCTCAATTTCCCTCCACTTTGCCTTTCTTTCTTCTGGAGTAGCTTCTGGGTTTTCGTATACAAAATGTTGAAATTCATCTACTGTAACACCATAAGGAATAAAGTTTACGGCCCCACTTAGATGACTAAATTTATATTTTTCCACTTCATCTTCAAAGAATAATTCCATCCAAGGCCAAGTTAAAAACTCCATACTCATAGAGTGAATTTCACATGCTTCTAATGTAGGACCATAGTATTCATCTAAAATTTGGTCTCTACTTAAATAAACTTGAAAAGCATGACCTGCCTCATGGGTCAAGACATCTACATCTCCACTAGTGCCATTAAAATTAGAGAATATAAAAGGCGATTCATATTTAGGAATATAAGTACAATATCCTCCACTAGCTTTTCCTTTTTTACTAACTAAATCCATTAGTTCATTTTCTACCATAAAAGTAAAGAATTCATCTGTTTCTTTAGAAAGTTCTTTATACATCTTTCTACCATTATTAACTATCCACTCTGGTTCTCCCTTAGGTGTAGCATTTCCTGTTAAATATTCTAAAGGTTCATCATAGTATTTAAATTCATTAAGTCCCAATCTTTTTCTTTGTCTCTCTTTTAATTCTACAACTATTGGCACTAACTCATCTAAAACTTGCTTTCTATAATTTGCTACCATTTTTGAATCATAATCAGATCTAGACATTCTTGCATATCCTAGTTCTACAAAATTCTCATATCCAAGTTTTTTAGCAATGGTATGTCTAACCTTCACTAAATCATTATAAATCCTATCAAATTCTTTTTCATTTTCCTCAAAAAAGCTTATATATGCCTCATAAGCTCTTTTCCTCATATCTCTATCCTTAGATTGAATAAAAGGCTGCATTTGAGATAAATTTCTTTCTTCCCCTTCAAAGTCTATTTTAGCCGATGCTATTAACTTTCCATACTCTGTTGCTAATTTATTTTCTTTAATTAAATCATTAATAACTTCTTCTCGGAAAGTTTTAAGTTGGAGCTCTGCTAAAGTAAATAACTGCTTACCCCATGTCTTTTCTAGTTCATCTCTAAATTTAGAATTAACTAAGGCCTCATAATATTTAGACACAAGTCCCTCAAAAACAGGATTAGCTTCATTAATAAAATCCATTTCTTTCGTATAAAACTCATCTTCCGTATCAATAGTATGCCTAATATGTACAAGGCTTCCCATTGACCTTATTTCTTTTTTTAAACTATCAATTTTTTTAATAATTTCATTTTGTTCTTCAGAAGATTTACTTCCGTCAAATTTTCCAAGAAGATCCATAAACTCTTTTTCTACTGTTTCCATATCTGGTCTTTTATATTGAAAATCTTTAAACTTAACCATATAAATACCTCCTTTAATAGTCTTTCTTTAATATTATCAAAGTTTTTATATATAAGTACAGCCTTTTTCTATTTTTCATTGCAGAATATTCAAAATATTGTTATGATTGAATAAATAACATCTTTTTTAAACATTTTGTCGATTTACCCAATTAAAGTGTTGACATATTCCTTTAAGTGAACTATACTATAAAAAATACTTCTAACATATACTTAATATATAGAGGTCTTAGTATAACTATAGATAACACCATGTGTTTTTACCGTCCAATTTATACTATGTCTAATTTTCTGATTTTTAAGCATTTTCTAAATTATCTGTTTTATGGTACTTTATTTTTACTAATTTAATTTTTATAATTATAAAGGAGGGAATATTTTGAAAAAGAAATTTTTAGCACTATTATTAATTGTTTTATTAGTAATTAGTACTACTGGTTGCGGAAAAAAAGAGACTTCAACTGGTGGAGAAAAAGGTTCCAATTTTAAAATTGGAATAGTTACGGGAACAGTATCCCAAGGAGAAGAAGAGTTTAGGGCAGCTGAAAAAATGGTTGCTGAATATGGTGAAGATGTAATAACCCACATTACATATCCAGACAAATTTGACCAAGAACAAGAAACTACAATTTCTCAAATTGCTGGTTTAGCCACTGACCCGGAAATTAAGGCAATAGTTATATGTCAAGCAGTCACTGGGACTGCAGCTGCCATTGATAAGATTGAAGAAAGTAGAGATGATATACTATTTGTATTAGGAGCACCTCATGAGGATCCTGACACTATAGCCTCTCGCGCTGATATCTTATTAGAACCCGACCAATTAAAACGTGGAAAATCAATTGTTGAAACAGCCGAAGAAATGGGAGCAAAAACTTTTATTCACTATTCATTTCCAAGACATATGTCTATGGAATTATTATCACAAAGACGAGATATTATGAAAGAAACTGCTGAAGAGTTAGGTCTTAAGTTTGTAGAAATAGATACACCAGATCCCCTAGGAGATGCTGGTATACCAGGAGCTCAACAATTTATGCTAGAAGATGTTCCAAGACAAGTTGAAACCTATGGCGAAGATACTGCCTTCTTTAACACTAATTGTGGGATGCAAGAACCTTTAATTAAATCAGCATTAGAAACAGGGGCAATATATCCAGAACAATGTTGTCCAAGCCCATATCATGCTTATCCAGGTGCCTTAGGAATTGAAATCCCTGAAGACAAAGCTGGAGATCTAGAGTATATGACAGAAGAAATAACTAAAAAAATTGCTGAGAAAGATGGAACTGGAAGGTTTGGAACTTGGAGTCATCCTGCTAATATGACTATGATAGAAGCTGGAACTAAATATGCTGTATCTTATGCTAAAGACGAGATAGAAAAATTTGATGAAGATGCTATGTTATCCATCCTTCAAGATATAGTAGAAGATAATGTTGAAATTAGACCTATTGATGACGATAAAGAAAATTTCTTACTACTCATTATGGATTCACAAATATTTTAAGTTGAGAGGTCGTAGATACGGCCTCCTTCTTTTTAATACAAGGAGGTTAGGAAATGGAGTTACTTCAAATGAAGAATATAACTAAAGATTACTCCCAAAATAGAGTTTTAGATAATGTTTCTCTATCTATAAAAGAGGGGGAAATTCATGGTCTTGTTGGAGAAAATGGTGCTGGTAAATCTACTTTAATGAATATATTATTCGGAATGCCTGTTATTCATTCTACTGGTGGATTTAAAGGAGAAATAATATTTAATGACAAAGAATTTCTTCCTACTTCTCCTAATGAGGCTATGGATATGGGCATAGGTATGGTACATCAGGAGTTTATGCTTATTCCCGGATTTACAGTTACTGAAAACATTAAACTAAATAGAGAAAGAACTACCCCTACATTTATAAGCAAAATTTTTGGCAAAACATTAGAGAAACTGGATAAAAATATTATGAATAAGGAGGCCAAAGCTTCCTTAAGTAAATTGAATATATCTGTTGATGAATATTTACCCGTTGCAGGTTTACCTGTTGGATATATGCAATTTATAGAAATTGCTAGGGAAATTGATAAAGAGCACTTGAAACTTTTAATATTAGATGAACCTACTGCAGTTCTAGCTGAATCTGAAGCCTCTCAATTTTTAGAAGTAATAAAAAAACTTTCTAACATGGGAATATCAATCTTATTTATTTCTCATAGACTTAATGAGATAACAGAACTTACAGATTCTATTACCATATTAAGAGATGGCCAAGTCATAGATACTGTGGAAACAGAAAAAACAAGTATTGTAGAAATAGCTCGTTCCATGGTAGGTAGAGAAGTTAATATTTCTAAAAAAGATGATAAAAATAAAATAATTGAAGATGAATCTATTTTAAAGCTTAAGAACTTTAAAGTTAATATGCCAGGGGAAATAGTTAAAGGTATAGATCTGGAAGTGAAAAAAGGTGAAATTTTAGGGATTGGTGGCCTAGCTGGTCAAGGGAAAATAGGCATAGCCAATGGAATTATGGCTCTTTATGAATCATCAGGTACTATTATAAAGGACAATAAGGAAATACCTTTAAACAATCCAAGAGAAGCTTTGAATTCTTCCATAGCTTTTTTATCAGAAGATAGACGGGGAGTAGGACTTTTATTAAATGATTCTATAGAATTTAATATTGCTTCTTCTGCTTTAGAAATACAGAAGAAATTTCTTAAAAAAATAGGCCCTTTAAATCTTATTGATGAAAAGTTAATAAGAAAACATTCCTTAAGAATGATTGAAGAATTAGACATAAGATGTACAGGGCCTAATCAGAATACTAGGTATTTAAGTGGCGGTAATCAACAAAAAGTATGTATAGCCCGTGCCTTAACCTTGGAACCAGACTTATTATTAGTTTCAGAACCTACTCGTGGAATAGACATTGGAGCTAAAAATTTAGTGCTAGATACTTTAGTTACATTAAATAGAGAACTTAATATGACTATAATCATTACTTCTAGTGAATTAGGAGAACTTAGGCAACTCTCCGATAGAATAGCAATTATATATGACGGTAGAATAAATGGTATTCTACCTCCAAACGCTTCCGATGAAGAATTTGGCCTTCTAATGGCTGGAGAAAGTCTTGATAAGGTGGTGAGTTAAATGAAAAGAATTATAAATAAAATTGGTTTTCCAAGATTTATAATTGCCTTGTTTTTAATGGGCTTAATTATACTTGCAGTTAATATAGGTATTCCTCTATCTGGAATAATTTCAGATATACTAGTAAGGTTTGGTATGAACGCCATATTAGTATTAGCCATGGTGCCAGCTGTACAGTCTGGAGTTGGTCTTAACTTTAATCTACCTTTAGGAATAGTCTTTGGTTTAATAGGTGCATTGGTAAGCATAGAATTTCAACTGACTGGATTTAAAGGCCTTTTAGTTTCTATATTAATAGCTGTTCCACTAGCAACTATTTTTGGATATTTTTATGGTAGGATGTTAAACAGAATAAAAGGTCAAGAAATGACTGTAGGAACCTATATAGGATTTTCCGTTGTATCCCTTATGTGTATATTTTGGCTAGTGGCTCCATTTAAAAGTCCTGAACTTGTTTGGGCTTATGGTGGGGATGGTTTAAGAGTTACGGTTTCTTTGGAATCCTCTATGGCTCATGTATTAAATAACTTTTTAGCTTTTAAAATAGGAAATATAACTATACCAACTGGCTTACTACTATTCTTCGCAATTTTTGCATTTATAATATGGGTTTATGGCCGAAGTGAAAAGGGATTATCTATGAAGGTAGCAGGAAGTAATGAAAATTTTGCTTTAGCAAATGGTATAGACGTAGATAGAGAAAGAATAATTGGAACAATAATATCCACTGTCCTTGCCGCCATAGGAATAATAGTATATAGTCAAGCCTTTGGTTTTTTACAACTATATAATGCTCCCTTATATGCTGCAATGCCAGCTGTTGCTTCTATATTAATTGGTGGTGCTTCACTTAATAGAGCAAAAATAATCCATGTTATTATTGGAACTTTATTATTTCAATCTCTATTAGTAGTATCACTACCTGTAATAAATGTGCTGTCTGAAGGAAGTATGTCAGAAGTAATAAGGACTATTGTAAGTAATGGCATAATTCTTTATGCATTAACTAGAACAGGAGGTGACCAAGCATGATGGTGCCAATTACTTTTTTAATATTATGTATTGTTGGATTTTTCTTTACAGGACTTCCTCTTAATTTTTTAATGAATGAAATGGTTATACGTCTTGCTAGAAATTTAGTCCTTGTAGTATCTTTAATATTACCAGTTATAACTGGCATGGGACTAAATTTTGGAATAGTACTAGGTGCTATGGCCGGCCAAATTGGTATAATATTTGTAATCAATCATGGAATTGGTGGGGGAGCTGGGTTTTTCTTAAGTATTTTAATTTCTACTCCCATAGCTATTCTATTTGGTTTCTTAGTAGGTAGAGTGTTAAACAAGGCAAAGGGTAAGGAAATGATTACTAGTATGATTTTGGGTTTCTTTGCCAATGGTGTATATCAGTTTATATTTTTAATTCTTGCTGGTACACTAATACCTATTAAAAATAAAGCTTTACTTCTATCTTCTGGAGTTGGCCTTAAAAATACTATAGACTTGGCAAATATAAGATATTCTTTAGATAATTTAATACCCTTTAATAAAATAGATTTAGGCTTATTCCAATGGCTTGGTAAGTATCCAATAACCACCTTATTGTTCACTTTACTTATATTTTTACTACTTAGCCATTTCTTAAAAACAAAACTAGGCCAAAATATGAGAGCTGTAGGCCAAGATATGCATATTGCAGAGGTATCTGGTATTAATGTAGATAAAACAAGAATAACTTCTATAATAATATCTACAGTTTTAGCAGCATGGGGTCAAGTAATATTTTTACAGAATATTGGAACTATGAACACTTATGGTAGTCATGAGCAAGTAGGACTTTTTGCAGTAGCTTCTTTACTTGTAGGTGGTGCTACAGTAGATAAAGCATCTTGGAAAGAAGCATTAATAGGAACCTTCCTATTCCACTTATTGTTTATCATTTCGCCATTAGCAGGACAAAACTTAATGAATAACGCTCAAATCGGAGAGTATTTTAGGGTATTTATCGCTTATGGTATTATAGGTGTAGCATTGCTACTTCACGCTTGGGAAAAAGATAAAACAAAAACTATGTTGACTGACAGTCTCAAATGATTTTAAAATATAAATGTTATAAAAGAATAAATCCTAGCACTAAAATGTTAGGATTTATTCTTTAAATTAATGGTCTATTACTTATTAATAAACTTCATACTACCTTTTCTAATAAATTATTTTTTCAAATCTCCTACTATTTTACTACCATGAACTTCTTTTATACCCGTTTTATTTATTATTTCCATATAGTTATCTTTGGTTACTCCGCCACCTGCTAAAATTGTTATATCATCTCCGGCACATTCTACTAATTCTTTTAACTTATCTAGATTATTAATAGCTTTGTCTTTTCCACCTTTAGTTAATATTCTACTTACACCTAACCTTACTAAAGTATCTATAGCTTCTTCACTATTTTCTATTTCATCAAAAGCCATATGAAAGGTTATATCTAATCCCTCTGCTTTTTCTATTAATCTTTTATTTTGCTCTTCATCAATTTTATTATCTTCTGTTAAGATTCCAAAAACTACCCCATCTACTTCTACCTTTTTACATAATTCAATATCCTTTTCCATTATAGAAATTTCTTCCTCTGTATAAACAAAATTTCCTCCTCTTGGCCTTATAATTACAAATATATTAAAATTTAATTTCTTCTTAGCTTGTAATATAGTTCCATAACTAGGGGTCGTACCACCCTCCATTAAATTATCACATAATTCAATTCTATCAGCACCTAATTCATATGCCCTTTTTGCTTCCTTATAATTTCCTACGCAAGCTTCCCTAATAATATCCAATTTAGCTCCTCCTCACTTTTTCTATAGTATATAATAGTATAATATAAGTATCCTTTATGCAAAAAACTAGCTTTTAGTATATAATGTATATTACTAAATAGAATTGAGTTATAATAGTTTGGAGGATAATATGACTAAATTGAATTATAAAAAAATCATGGATATTCAAGAAAATGCTACAAAAAAATTACTTAAATATATTAGCCAATACATTAAAAATGAAACAGAAATAGATACTATCGAATTCCACTACCCTAATTTTGATCAAGATAGAACTGCTATAGCTTTCAATGTTTGGGTTAGTTTAGATTATAGAACTAAAGAAGGTAAGTACTTTATTGAGCATCTTCTAGAAGAAAACCCTCAATCTTTAACCTCTTTAGAAAAAGAAATACTAGAAGAACGAAATAAATCCCACATTAGCTTATTTGAAGTTGTTGAAATAAAAAATAATTATATGTATGTAGAAGATTTGCTTTGTAGAGAAATTCATAAAATATTAGAACCTGAGCTATCTACATTAGTCAACACTTCAGATTTAATATTTGGTAGAATTGCAAAAGTCATAGATTTTAAGAAATTTATTGGAGATGTAAATTTTCTTCCTAGTTTTGCTAGGGAAATGTTTATTGAGGAAATCTTATTCGATTACAATATAATAAGAAGAAGGGAACCTAATTTAAATATGGAAAAATATTTAAGAAAATATAGCTCCAATATTTACAAAATATATACTGATTGTATATATGAGCTTTTAGACTTAGACGATGATATAAGTAATCAGCTAGCCCTAGAGTTAGAAGATTTTAAAATGCATATTAATAATAAATTTTCCAG
>DATGTQ010000259.1 GCA_035301805.1 Tissierellales bacterium | reverse complement strand
TCATTGATGTTATTCTATCTGCTTTGATTGATCTATTTAAAAACTTATCTTTACCTAGCAAATGTTTTTGTCCTACAAACTCTTCTATAGTTCTAGGCCTCATTTTATCTGCTAAGGGTGCATTTTTCGATAAATTATCTTCCATTGACATAGTAAATAAGTCCATTTTATCACCTAATCTTTATAGCTATATAATAACTAATATTCAAAAAGCAAAATTATTTGTGTTAAAAACAAATACTTTTGCTTCATATAGGCTATTCATCTAATATTCTTCTTATTTCTTCCATAAAAGAATTTACATCTTTAAACTGTCTATATACTGATGCAAATCTAACATAAGCCACTTCATCAATATCTTTTAATTGCCCCATTACCAGTTCACCTATGGCCTCGGAAGTTATTTCTCTTTCCAGAGAATTAGATAACTCCTTTTCTATGGAGTCTACCATACTTTCCATTGTATTCATAGAAACTGGCCTTTTCTCACAGGATTTAATAATCCCATTTAACAATTTATTTCTATCATAAGGTTCCCTATTTCCATCTTTTTTGACTACAATGATTGGTATCTCTTCAATCTTTTCATAAGTAGTAAATCTTTTTTCACATCCCATACATTCCCTACGTCTTCTTGTGGCTTGTCCTTCATCTGTAGGACGGGAATCCACTACTTTAGATTCCATAAAATTACAAAACGGGCATTTCATACTTTCACCTCTTTATATCATATTTTAATTATAATATAAAGAAGATCAATTGTCTAATTTTATATTTCCTCTGAAATATCTATTAAAATTGTATCTGCGCCTATTTTAATTATATCTTCCCAGTAAATTATAATATCATTTGGTTTAGAAAATATACCTAATCCTTTAGTATTACTGGGAAGAACAAATGATGTTATTTTACCCTTCTCCATATCAATTTCAAAATCATACACATATCCTAGTCTTTCACCTGTAGCAATATTAATAACTTCTTTAGTTTTTATATCAGAAATCCCTAACATTCTTCCACCTCTTTATTTTTTCCTTATATTAATTATATTTTAAAAAATAATTAATATTACAATAAATTAGTGGATTAGGAATTATACATGCTTTCTCATTTGTCTTAAGGCATTTTTTTCTAGCCTCGAAACTTGAGCTTGAGAAATCCCAATTTCATCAGCTACCTCCATTTGAGTTTTCCCTTCAAAAAACCTTAAATTTAATATATCTCTTTCTCTTGTATTTAGTTTCTTCAATGCTTCATCTAAAGAAATTCCTTTTATCCATACACCATCTTCTTCTTTGTCATCTTTCACCTGATCTAGCACAAATATAGCATCTCCACTATCATGGAATATGGGTTCAAAAAGCGAAATAGGCTCTTGGATAGCTTCAAGAGCAAAAACTACTTCTTCCTTTGGTAAATCTAATTCTTTTGCTATTTCAGTTATTGTTGGCTCCTTAGAATTTTTATATATTAATTGGTCTCTTGCTTGTAATGCCTTATATGCAATATCCCTTAAAGACCTACTTACTCTTATAGGATTATTATCTCTTAAATATCTCCTAATCTCTCCAATAATCATAGGGACTGCATAAGTAGAAAACCTTACATTATGACTCAAATCAAAATTATCAATTGCTTTTATTAGTCCTATGCATCCTACTTGAAACAAATCATCTACTGGCTCGCCTCTTCTATTAAATCTTTGTATAATACTTAAAACAAGTCTTAAATTCCCTTGTATAAATTCTTCTCTCGCTTCAGTGTCGCCATCTTTTATCTTAATAAATAATGCTTTCATTTCTTTATTTGTTAAAACTGGTAGTTTTGCAGTATTAACACCACATATCTCAACTTTTGATGTATGCATTTACTTTCATCCTTTCACGATGATTTGCCCCTTTCAAATTAAATTATTTCCTTTAGAATAGTTTTTATTCATTTTAATTGAAGCATATAAAAAAATTATCGATATTCTATCGATAATTTTTTATATTAGTCGGCTCATTTCTTTTTGGAGCCTCTTTATTATTCTTTTTTCTAATCTTGATATATAGGATTGAGAGATTCCTAGTAAATCTGCCACTTCTTTTTGTGTTTGTTCCACCCCATTTATTAATCCAAATCTCAATTCTACAATTGTTTTCTCCCTATAGGATAGTTTCTGAATCGCCTGATTTAACAATTCCCTATCTACTTCGTCTTCTATATATTTATAGATAATATCTCCTTCTGTACCTAATATATCAGATAATAAGAGTTCATTTCCATCCCAATCAATATTTAATGGTTCATCAAAAGAAATTTCATTTTTTATTTTATTTGTTTTCCTTAGATACATGAGAATTTCATTTTCTATACACTT
>DATGTQ010000258.1 GCA_035301805.1 Tissierellales bacterium | reverse complement strand
TTTGGTGGATACATATTTCCATTAATTATTTTATGTATAGGAATATTATTTTTACTAGATAAAATAAATATAAACGGAGAAAAAAAGGCATTATACCTTTCCATAATTTTTATATGTTTTCTAGTTATATTAGACATATATACAAATAACCGTATAGGTTTTTTAAATAGAATAAATTTCTCCTTAAAAGCTAGTGAAAAAGGTTATGGTGGAGGAATTATAGGGTCAATCTTAGGATTTACTTTTTTAAAATTATTTGGTGATATTGGCTCTTATATTATAATATCTTTCCTTATTTTAATAAATATTATAATGATAACAGAAATAAAGATTAATAATTTAATAAAAAGAAAGGTAAAAAAGAAATCTTCTAAATCTATTGTAGTTAATGATAATACTAAAAAAGCTAAATTTAATAATAAACCTGAAAATAAAAATATTAAAATTTTTAATTATAAAAACAATGAAGAAAAAAATAGAAAAACAGTAGAAAATAAGCTTATTAAAAATACTAAATCAACCAAAAATTATAAAATGCCTTTACTTGAGATGTTAGATGATGTTAAAACTAAAGGAAATGCAAATAATAAAAAAGAAGTACTTTTAAATGCAAGAAAAATTGAGGATACGATGGAGAGTTTCGGCATTAAGACTCAAGTTGTTCAGATAAATAAGGGTCCTACTATTACTTGTTATGAACTAGAACCAGCTCCAGGTGTAAAGGTCAGTAAAATAGTTAATCTTTCTAATGATATTTCTTTAAATTTAGCCACATCTGATGTCCGTATTGAGGCACCTATTCCTGGTAAATCTGTAGTAGGTATAGAGGTGCCAAATAGGATTAAATCAAAAGTAAATCTTAAGGGAATATTAACTTCAGATGAATTTAAATATAGTGAATCTAAGGTACCCATAGCCTTAGGTAAAAATATATCTGGAAAGCCTATAGTTACAAGTATAGATAAAATGCCTCACCTTTTAATAGCTGGTGCTACAGGTTCTGGTAAAAGTGTATGTATAAATTCAATTATAATGAGTATTTTATTTAAATCTACACCCGAAGAGGTAAAAATGCTATTAATAGATCCAAAGGTTGTAGAATTAAGTATTTATAATGGCATTCCTCATTTACTAGTTCCTGTTGTAACAGATGCTAAAAAAGCTAATGCTGCTTTGGATTGGGCTGTAGATGAAATGGAAAAAAGATATAAATTATTTTCTAAAAATAATGTTAGAGATATTGACTCTTATAATAAAAGAATAAAAGGAACAAAGAAAGAGAAGCTTCCACAAATAGTCATTATTATTGATGAATTAGCTGATTTAATGATGGTTTCAGCTCAAGAAATAGAAGATTATATTTGTAGATTAGCACAAATGGCTAGGGCTGCAGGGATATACTTAATCATTGCTACTCAAAGACCTTCTGTAGATGTTATAACTGGTACTATAAAAGCTAATATTCCTTCTAGAATTTCTTTTGCAGTAACATCACAAACAGATTCTAGAACTATATTGGATATTGGTGGAGCTGAAAAATTATTAGGAAAAGGTGATATGCTTTTCTATCCTTCTAATCTTCCAAAACCTATTAGGGTCCAAGGAGCTTTTGTTAAAGATGAAGAGGTTTATAAAGTTACTGAATTTTTAAAGTCACAAAATGTTTCTAATTATAAAGAAGAAATTATTGAAACCCTTGAGAAGAATGTCAAAGTTCCTAGAGGTAATGGCGATGAACTTTTACCTGATGCAATAAACTTAGTAGTAGAGGAAGGACAGGCATCTATATCTTTACTTCAAAGAAGATTAAGAATTGGATATGCTAGAGCTGCTAGGTTAATTGATGAAATGGAGGAAAGAGAAATAGTAGGAGGTTTTGAAGGCAGTAAACCTAGAAAAGTATTAATAACTAAAGAGGATTTAGATTCTTAGTATTTAGATGGATTTAAAGATCTTTTAGTATAAATATAGGGCTAAATGCAAATATTTAATTTTAACTGGCCCTATATAATTTCCAAAGAAGTAATAACTGGGGGAGATTATTAATGAATCTAGCAAATAAGATTACTATTTTTAGGGTGATAATGATACCGTTTTTTATGTTTTTTCTACTTTCAGATATTCAAAATGGTCAAATGATAGCTACTGGTATTTTTATTATTGCTGCTCTAACGGATAGCTTAGACGGTCATATAGCTCGTAGTAGAAATCAAATTACTACCTTAGGAAAGTTTATGGACCCACTAGCTGATAAACTTCTTGTATCAGCGGCATTAATATCAATGATAGAGTTAGGAATGGTAAAATCCTGGATGGTTGTAGTAATTATTGCAAGAGAATTTGCTATAACTGGATTAAGGGTTATTGCTGCTTCAGAAGGTATAACTATAGCTGCTAATTGGCTAGGTAAAATTAAAACTATTACTCAACTTGTAGCTATAATTTTATTATTATTAAATAATTATCCTTTTAGATTAATAAATATACCAATGGATCAAATTATGCTTTATATAGCAGTAATTTTTACTATAATATCTGGTATAGATTATTTATATGGAAATAGGCAAGTTTTTAAATCAAATGATTAATTAATAGGAGATGGTATATTGAAATGCGAAATAGTTGCTGTAGGCACTGAATTGCTTTTAGGTAATACTACTAATACTAATGCTCAATACTTATCAAAAGAACTATCTAAAATAGGTGTAGATGTTTCTTATCATACTGTTGTTGGAGATAGTCCAAAGGATTTAGAAAATGTAATTAATATAAGTTTAAATAGAGCTGATATAATTCTTTTTACTGGAGGATTAGGACCAACTCAGGATGATATGACAAAAGAAATTGTTTGCGAAAGCTTAGGTATTG
>DATGTQ010000257.1 GCA_035301805.1 Tissierellales bacterium | reverse complement strand
ATATTAGTCCCGAGGTAGATCTATTAGGTGAAAAATTAGGGGATGAAGGAATATCCTATATTGGAAATGATTCATCGGCAATTTTAGCTGCCAATAAATCTGGTTCTATTAGAAATGGTGAAATTTCAATAGAATACAATGAAGAATGGTTAAAGGAAAAAACTAATTTTTATCTAAAAGATTCAAATATATTAATTATGTCCTATCAAATAGATGGAAGCAGGGAAAAGTTTAAGGTTCTTAATGATTATATAGAAGGTTATGAAAGTGTAAATTTCATTGTTTTTCCAAAGGAAGTCCCTAAAGAAATGCAAGGTATGCTAAATATTGTAAATAGATCCTTAGTACCTATAGTATATAAAGAATCAGGAAAAATGGGAGGGGTTTTAACCAGTTCTTCAACAAGACGAGAAGGTTTAATTACAAGTTTAGATATATTTCCAGAAATTTTATCTATTTATAATGAAAGTAGTAGAACGGCTATAGGGAAAAGAATTACTTCAATTACTAACGAAAATCCTTTGGAGTTTACAAAAAATTTCTTTAAAGAAACAGTCAATTTAACCTGGATTACTTATGCTTTACATGGAATAGCCTATTATATACAAGCACTTTGTACATACTACTTTATTAAGAATAGAAAAGATAAATTTAATGATATTTTACTATATTATAATTTTGTAATTATAAATATTCTTATGTCCTTTTTATTAGGATTTACTACTTTAAATAGAAATGTTTTTCTATATTTAGCTATTATTTTAATGTTTAGTTATCCTATTTCATTGTTTATAACTACTAAAAAGTTAAATCCTGTAGGGACTGTATCAACTATAACCTATATTTTAATGGTAATAGGAATAATATTTTATCCTAAATTCATTTACAATTCCTATATAGGCTATGATAATTTAATTTATGGTGCTAGATATTATGGATTTAACAATGGTGCAATGGCAGTTTTACTAGCTACATCTATAATAAGTTATTTTAGCATTGTTAATCGAGTTAATAGAAAAATTTTAAAAGACATTTTATTATTAGTTTACTTTTCCCTTAATATACTGGTTTTATCAGTGAAATTTGGAGCAAATACGGGCGGATTCTTTACTGCCATTATATTGCTATTAACAATGATTTACTTAGGACTATTAAATAGAAAATTAAGCTTTAAAAATGTAATTATACTTGGAGTTCTAGGCTTTATAATATTGTTTTTTAATATGTATTTTGATATAAACAGCATAGATAGAAGCCATGCAGGAAATTTAATTTATAGAATGAAATTTTTAGGGAAAAAAGAATTTTTAGATATGATAGGATTAAAATTAAAAGAAATAGCTTTCATGGTTATAATACCACCTTGGAACATAGTATTAGTAACTCAAATTTTATTAATAAAAAACTTTTGGGAAAAGCATAAAAGATATTATCATAACATAGATTATAAAAGGCCAGTTATTAAAAAAGAATATACAGTGTTTTTAATAACTGGAATTGTAGCTTTCTTTTCCAATGATACGGGGATTATTGCTTTTGTTTATTTACTTCAGTACTTAATAGTAAATCTCATGAATCTATATATATTAGACTAGGGTAAAGGATTTACCCTAGTTTTTTTATTAAAAATAAACTATGTTATAGCCCTGGCAGTTAGGGTATGTAAATTGTTGAGGCTTTTATATAATTATAATAGTTGAAATAAGTATAAAAGTCCTGTATAATGTTCGTGTACCTTAAATATCGCTTCGCGATACTTTTGAAAATGAAATAGGATGTGGATGTTATGGATTTAGAGGAAAAGGCTGAACTTGTCGCAACATATATTAGAAAAGCTGATAGGATTATTCATAGAAAAGGTCATGAACTAGCACAAAATTATGGCCTAACTATAGAGCAATATCATTTATTATTTTATTTAAATATGCTAGAAAGGCCCCCTACTATTGGAGAAATAGCTAAAAAATATTGTAATGCTCAAAATACCATGTCAGAAAAAATATCTAGATTAGAAGAAAAACAATTAGTAGAAAGAAAATCTGATTCTGTAGATAGGAGAGTTACAAGAGTTATAGTTTCGCCAAAGGGGAAAAAATTAGTATGCACTATAAAAAAAGAGAGAAGAAATAAGTCTGTTTTAAAGGCTTTAAATTCTATGAGTGAAGAAAGTATAGATAATTTAATTATCAACTTAGAAACTTTGTATAATAACTTAAGTAAGGAGGAATAAATATTGTTTAAAAACTTTATATCTTATTACAAACCTCATAAAAAATTATTTATAATAGATATGTTTTTTGCATTTTTAGTTTCTGCACTAGATTTAGTTTTTCCTATGGTATCTAGAAATTTTATTGATAAAATAATACCTGCTGGGAGAATGGATCTTTTAACTAAATGGACTATTATCATGTTTATTTTATATATTATAAGATATATTAGCCAATATATTGTAGATTATTGGGGACATGTTCTAGGAACTAGAATGGAAGCGGACATGCGAAAGGATATATTTGAACATATACAAACATTGTCCTTTAGTTATTTCGACGAAAACAGAACAGGAAATATAATGTCTAGAATAGTTAATGATTTAAGGGATATAACAGAACTGGCCCACCATGGTCCGGAGGACTTATTCATATCTTTAGTTATGCTTGCTGGTTCATTTATTATATTAGTAAGAATTGAATGGAGATTGACACTAATAATATTTACTTTTATCCCTATTATGATTTGGTTCGGTATGTCTAAGAGAGAAAAAATGGCCGAATCCTTTAGGCAAGTAAGGGTAAAAATTGCTGATGTTAACTCTCAATTAGAAAATAGTATTTCAGGTATTAGAGTTGCAAAATCCTTTACTAATGAAGAATATGAAGTAGAAAAGTTCCATAGAGGTAATGAGCAATTTAGAGTAGCCAGAGAATGGTCTTATAAAGCTATGGCAGAATTTACTTCAGGTATTAATTTTATGTCTAATATATTAAATTTAATAGTTATAAGTTTAGGTGGAGTTTTTGTTCATAAACAAATCATATCTATGGGTGATTTAGTAGCTTATTTACTATATGTAAATTTCTTTTTACAACCTATTAGAAGATTGACCCAATTTGCCCAACAATATCAAGATGGAATGACAGGATTTGAAAGATTCTATGAAATTATGAAGATAAAACCAGATATAGTAGATAAAGAAGATGCAATAGAATTTAAAGATGTAGAAGGTGGAATTAAATTTGATGAAGTATCTTTCAGCTATGAAAATGGTGAAAATACAGTATTGCATAATATAAACCTAAATATTGAACAAGGAAAGACCGTTGCTATTGTAGGACCATCTGGTGCTGGAAAGACTACTTTATGTCATTTAATACCTAGATTTTATGAAATAAATGAAGGGGAAATTTTTATAGATAATATAAATATTAAAGATGTGAAATTAAAATCTTTAAGGGAAAATATAGGCTTAGTACAACAAGATGTATTTTTATTTACAGGCACTATAAAAGAAAATATATTATATGGAAGCCCTTCTGCTTCAGATGAAGAAATAATAGAAGCAGCAAAAAAGGCAAGTGTTCATGATTTTATTATGGAACTACCTAATGGCTATAACACATTTATTGGAGAAAAAGGTGTAATGTTATCTGGAGGACAAAAACAAAGAATTTCTATTGCAAGAGTGTTTTTAAAGAATCCATCTATTCTAATATTAGATGAGGCAACCTCTTCTTTAGATAATGAAACAGAACAAATAATACAGGAATCCTTAGATGAATTGTCTCAAGGAAGAACCACTTTAATAATAGCTCATAGATTATCCACTATTAAAAATGCAGATGAAATAATAGTGTTAACAAATAAGGGGATAGAGGAAAAAGGTGCCCATAGTGAACTATTAGAAGAAGGTGGGATCTATTCAGATTTATATCGTTCACAATTTAATGAGGAAGTTTTTGCATAAGTAAGGAACATAACAGCCTCCTTTTTCATATTATAGTAATAGAATTGAGAATAGACAAAGGGAGGTTTTGTTATGGACTATGATTTTAATTACCCAGATCTATACTATCAAGTATATCCAAAGGTAATAGAAGTAATAAATAAAAACCTACATAATGGAATAGATAATCTAGCTCAAGGCTTTGTAGAAGAAATGATTAATGAAGTATATATTCATGTAATAAATCTATATCCTGAAATTGATAAAGATCCAGTTGAAAGAAGAAGTAGGGGGCCTAGATATAGTAGAGCTAATAAAAGGTATTATTATGGTAGGGAAAAACTTATAAGAGATTTCATTTCTATTATCCTTATATCAGAATTATTAAGAAGAACATACCCTTATACCCCTTAGAATTAAAATTAAAGCCTAAGGGCTTATTTTTTATTTTAAATGTTACATAAACGTAACTTTATATTCACTTTTTTGTAACGAATAAAGAACTATTATATAATAATCTATATATAAGACAGAACGACATAAATAGATATGAGGTGACATGAATGAGAATTTATAAAAAAAGGTTTACAGTTTTTGTCATAATATTCTCTGTTATTATACTATTCTCTGGCATAAAAATTGGTGAAGTATTAGCTAGTAAAATGTTGGATAAGCCTAATAATGAAGAGTTAAAAAAATCAGAAGTAAAAGGAGTAGAAGAAGTAAAAGAAAAAGTAAAAAAGGAGGAAAAAAAGGAGATAGAGAAAAAGAAAGAAGAAAAAGAAAAGCTGGAGCAAAAGAAAAACAAAGAAGCAGAAAACAAAAAAGAAAATAAAAAAAATAAAGAAAAGATGAAAGAAGAAAAAAATAAAAAAGAAAGTGAAAATAAATCTGGTCAAGGAGAAAAAAAGGGATCTGCAAAAAAAGAAAAAATTGCCTACTTAACTTTTGATGATGGGCCATCTAGAAATGTGACACCTCAAATATTGGACATTCTTAGAGAGTATGATGTGAAAGCAACATTTTTTGTTACAGGTATAGCTGCAGAAGACAATAGAGATATTATTAAAAGAGCTTATTCGGAAGGACATGCAATTGGCAATCATTCATATTCTCATAATTATAAATATCTATATAGTAATTTAAATAATTTTTTAATAGATATGAAAAAAAATGAAGATATATTAAAGGATATTTTAGGTTCGGATTTTGAAGTGAAATTAGCAAGACTGCCTGGTGGGTCCTATGGAGAAAAGAAATCACCTTATAACAGAGCCATTGAAAAGAAAGGCTATAAATCTATAGATTGGAATGCTCTAACAGGAGATGCAGAAGGTCACCATATACCTAAAGATAGATTAGTTCAGAAGTTAAAAAATACTTCTAAAGGTAAGGATGAAGTTATAGTCCTTATGCATGATTTGGGGACAAAACAAACTACAGCATCTGCTCTTCCTGAAATTATAGAGTATTTGAAAAATGAAGGTTATGAATTTCGTGTCCTCAATTAGAAATGTTATAATTAGTGTATATTTAATTTGAGGTGATGGAAATGTCTAATAATGAAGGTAATACAATTCTTGTTGTAGAAGACGAGGAATCTATTAGAAAGTTTACAAAAATAAACTTAGAAAGAAGTGGCTATAGAGTTTTAGAAGCAGCTACGGGAGAAGAATGTATAGAAACGGCACGAATTGAAAAGATAGATGTAGTAGTGTTAGATATAATGTTACCGGGAATAGATGGTTATAAGGTTTGTAAGATTTTAAGAGAAGAATTCCCTGAAATAGGAATAATAATGTTGACAGCCAAAAGTCAGGATATAGATAAAATAATGGGTTTGGAATATGGGACGGATGATTATATGATCAAGCCTTTTAACCCATTAGAATTAGTTTTAAGAGTTAGATCTTTAATTAGAAGGATGAATACGAATAAATCAAAAGAAGAAGCAGAAGAAAATATAATAAATTATGATCCCTTTAAAATAGATCTTTATTCTAGAAAGTTTTATAAAAATAATAAAGAAGTGGATTTAACTCCTACAGAATACTCTGTAATAAAACTTTTTATAGAAAGCCCGGGAAGAGCTTTCGGTAGAGATGAAATCCTTAATTTAGTATGGGGTTATGATTTTATAGGTGATACTAAAATTGTTGATGTAAATATTAGACGTATAAGAGCTAAAATAGAAGATAATTCTAGCGATCCACAGTTTATTGAAACAGTATGGGGAATTGGATATAGGTGGAGGAAATGAAAAGTATTAAAAAAAGATTAGCAGGAAATTTTATATTAGTTATAGTTATTACAGTTTTAATATTAGAAATGTTCTTAGTTAATGCAGTGAAAAGATATTATTATAAAAATATTGAAGATATGATGTCTAATCAAATAAAATTTTCTTCTGATTTTTATTCAAGATATTTTTCTACATCTTCTTTGGAAGATATAGTTATAGACGATATAGATGTTTTTTGGCAGCAAACTAATGCTCAAGTTCAAATTTTAAATTTACATGGTTATGTTTTAATGGATTCGATTGGTGTAAACAACCCTAAAAGGATAGATACAATAGATGTGAAAAAGGCTTTAAATGGAGGAAAGGGAACTTGGATAGGAGATGTAGGATATGATACAGAACCAGTTATGGCAGTATCCTATCCTATTAAATCAGATGGAAAAAACATTGGTATAATTAGATTTATTACTTCCCTAAGAGAAACTAATAGAAGTATTAAAAACATTTCAAAAATATTTATTTTAATTGGCATAATAGTTATCTTTATATCCGCAATAGTTAGCCTATTTTTAGCAAATACAATAGTTAAACCTTTGAAAGAGGTTACTGATGTAGCAGAAAAAATGGCTAGTGGACAATTAAAAGTAAGAAGTAAAAAAAGATTTAATGATGAAATAGGAAAGTTATCAGATACATTAAATTATATGGCGAAAGAATTATTGGAAAAAGAGCAGTTAAAAAATGACTTTATATCTTCTATATCTCATGAATTAAGAACACCCTTAACTTCTATTAAGGGTTGGGCAATAACATTGAAATCCGATGAGTTAAATGATGATCAATTACTCAAGGATGGATTAGACATTATAGAGAAAGAAAGTGATAGACTAACCTTAATGGTAGAAGATTTATTGGATTTTTCTAAGTTTATATCTGGGAGAATAACTTTAACTAAAGAAGAAATAGATATTAAAGATACTGTTAATCAAATAGGAAAACAGTTAATGCCAAGGGCCAAAGCTAATAAGATTGATTTTAAAGTAAATTGCAATAAAAATATACCTATTATTATAGCGGATGAAAATAGAATAAAACAAGTTTTAATTAATCTTATTGACAATGCTTTTAAATACACTTCGGAAGAGGGGGAAGTTATTTTTTCCGCAGATTATAAAGATGGGTTCATAGAAATATATGTGAAGGATAATGGCCTTGGAATACCCAGGGAAGAGCTTCCGTATATTAAAGAGAAGTTTTATAAAGGGGATAATAGTAGTGCATCTAGTGGATTAGGCTTGTCTATTTGTGATGAAATAGTAAGTCTTCACAATGGTCAATTAGTTATAGAAAGTGAAAAGGGTATAGGCACAAAAGTATTTGTAAAATTGCCTATAGAGGAGGAAAAAATAGTATGAGAAGATTAAGTCTAATACTTATATCTGTTTTTCTAATTTTAGTTCTTACATCTTGTGGCATTGAGAATGTAGAAAATTTTGAAAAAATAGCTGCACCAAATAATATTACTCCCCCTATTACAGGAGAGTGGAAAGTAGAAAAATATAAAATAGGTAATGGAACCAATATATTAGATAAAGATATTGAAAAATTTATGGGTAAGAAGGTGTTTTTTTATAATGATATAGTTGGTGTAGAAGATAGATTTTCCTTAGAACCTACTTATAAAGTGAAGAATGTAAATGCTTCAGACTATTTATTTTATCATTATAAAATAAATCCAGAATTTTTGGAAATTGAAGATGAACAAATACAAATAATAAGTATTGCTAGTAAAGAACAGCTTTATTATGAAATTATAAAAAAAGATGATAAAAATATTATAATTAATATAGAGGGTGTATTTTTCTTCTTGTCTAAATTATCAGACGAGGTTGATACTAAGGTAATTGAAAAATATAAAAGGGAGAGAGAAGAAATACCAGGAGGGTCCTTAAAAGAATCTGATGATATTTTAAGGACTGGTTTATTATTAGGCTTAAGATATTATAACCAAGAAACTGAGAATAAGGATGAGGGACCTTGGAAGTATAGGACCATTTGGATACATAGCCATAATAAAAGTTTAAAGGATATATATGAGATAGAAAATATACTTCTTCCTAGAAAAACAGGGTTCTGGAAAGTAGTAACTGACAATAATATTTATGCTTACCCTTATACTAAAGAACATCTAGATAAATCGATAAAATTACAAAGTGAAGTAGATTTTGATACTCAAATAATTAGATATGTGGGAAATGATTATATTTCTATTGAAAATATAGAATCTAATGCTAAAGGTAGGGCAAATCTACAAACTTATATTATTGATAATTTTGATTCAAGGAAACCAATAAAAATTTCAGATGTTGGGGGAGAAAATCTTAAAGCAGCTTTTCTAGAAGGGGCTGGAAAAGGAAAAGCCTTGTCTAAGGTTAAAAAGGACAATGAAATAAAAAGAAAAAATAATGAAGAAAACTTTGGACTAACTAGAAAAAATGGGCATTGGATATTGAAGGGAAGAATAAGTTATGAAGAAAATGGGAAACAGGATTTTACCGATTTTAATATAAAGGCTGTTCCACCAATGGAATTAGTCTACTATGATGAACTTTCAATACCTTGGAATGGAATTAAAATGAAAATTCCAGAAGTAATAGATGCTTATACATCGCCTAATGATGATATAGCCGTTATTATAACCCATAAATATATGGCCATATATCCCATTAATAATGGGGAACTTGCAAAAGAGCCCCTTGGAAAGGTCAGTTTAAACAGTGATGAGGAAGTAGTTATGGCCGAATGGGCAATAGGAAGATACGTTAATGTGTGGGAAGATGTGTTCCTTAAAAATGATGTGAAGGAAATAGAAACCTTGGAATAAAAGTTTTAATTAAAGAGTTGATGTGAAATTATGAAAATATATAGTATACTATACTAGTAAGTTAAAACAAGTATAAAGCTCATATAAGAAAGGTGGGAAATCCTGAATGAAGAAAAAAAGGAATATCATAATAATATCAGTGATATTCGCCATAATACTTGGAATATTTCTATATGGCTATTCCTATTTAAATGATATTAAAACTGTAAAAATAACTAATAAGGATGAAGAATTAGGTATAAAGTCAGGTGAAGATAGTGAAAAAGATAAGGGAGTAATTAATATTGCCTTATTTGGTGGTGATGGAAGAACAGATGAAGAAGTATCCCGTTCAGATGCTATAATGATTTTAAGTATTGATAAGACTCATAAGAAAATAAAATTAGCTTCTATTATGAGAGACACATATGTTGAGATCCATGGCCATGGGAAAACAAAGCTTAATCATGCTTATGCTCATGGTGGTCCAGAATTAGCAATAAGAACATTAAATGAAAATTTTGACCTAGATATAAGAGATTACGCATTTGTAAATTTTGATAGTTTTGAAAAGCTTGTCAACGCTGTAGGCGGTGTAGATGTAGATTTAAACGTGGCTGAAGTAGATGAAATAAATAAAAATATTAGTGGTAGCAAGATTAATGGTGCTGGCTCCAACCATTTAAATGGCGAACAAGCTCTTGCCTATACTAGAATAAGAAATATAGGTCATGGGGACTATGAAAGAACTGAGAGACAAAGAAGAGTAATAAGTGAATTGTTTGAAAAAGGAAGAACTGTTAAGATGAGTAGATATCCAGAGCTTGTAGATAGTCTCTTCCCATATGTGGAGACAAGCCTTTCCAAAATGGAAATCGTAAAATTAGGTACATATGGAATAACTAATAATATTAAAACTTTAGAACAAACTAGATTTCCAAAAGATGAAAATAGTAAGGGGCAATATATAGGTGATATATGGTATCTTGTTACGGATTTAGAAGCTACAACAGAAGATATCCATAAATTTATATATGAAGAATAGTTTATAAATAGCAAAAAGGATAATACATTATATTTTGTATTATCCTTTTTGGTTAAAATGGGTATATATAAAAAATACTGAAAGTTTAAGTAAATGGTATTTAAAGGAGGGATATTGTGAATATTATAATGGAGCCTATTGGCTATATTAGATCTCCATTTAAGGAAAAGAAAGAAATACCGAAACAAAGTATTTTAGCTGAGGATAAAAAGGGAATTATTGAAATATTACCTGAATATGAAGAAGGAATTGAAGATATTATGGTAGGTAGTTATGGAATAATATTATTCTATTTCCATGAATCTAAGAAGACGCCTTTGAAGGTAGTATCTCATAAAACTAATAAAATGACTGGAGTTTTTTCTACCAGATCACCTAATAGGCCTAATGGGATAGGTATGTCTATTGTAAAATTTACAAGAGTAGAGAAAAACAAACTAGGATTTCAAGGTGTTGATATGTTAGATAATACCCCTATATTAGATATTAAGCCTTATAGTTCCAAGTTAAATCCAGAATAATTTATTTAAAACGGGAGATGATTAAATGTTAAATTTTGATTATTCAATACCAACAGAAATTTTTTTTGGTAAAGGACAAATTGAAGTACTAGGAGATGAAATAAAAAAATACGGTTCTAAAGTTCTCTTAACCTATGGTGGAGGAAGTATAAAGAAAAATGGTATATATGATAAAGCTACTGAAATACTAAAAGAAAATAACATTGAATTTTGGGAATTAGGAGGCATTGAACCTAACCCTAGAGTAACTAGTGTCAGGGAAGGAATTAAAATCTGTAAAGAAAATAATATAGATTTTATTCTACCCATAGGTGGAGGTAGCACCATAGATTGCTCAAAGGCCATAGCTACTAGTTATTATTATGAAGGAGATCCATGGGATTTAGTAATAGGTAAGGCAGAAATAACTAAGGCTCTTCCAATAGGAACCATACTTACTATGGCAGCTACAGGGTCAGAAATGAATGCGGGAGCAGTTATATCTAATTTGGACACTAATCAAAAATTAGGTTTTGGTCATCCATCTATGGCACCTAAGTTTTCCATACTAGATCCTACTTATACCTTTACCTTGCCAGCAAATCAAACAGCAGCAGGGGTAGCAGATATAATGAGCCATACCTTTGAAAACTATTTTACTATGCCAGAAGGGGCCTACCTTCAAGATAGATTAGCAGAAGGAGTACTTAAAACTTGTATTGAATATGGAAAAAAAGTAGTTGATGAACCAGAAAATTATGAAGCCAGGGCTAATATAATGTGGGCATCAAGCCTTGCAATAAATGGTCTTTTATCCTATGGAAAAGATACAGTATGGAGTGTACATCCTATAGAGCATGAATTATCTGCCTATTATGATATAACCCATGGTGTAGGATTAGCGATACTTACACCTCCATGGATGGAATATGTATTAGATGATGAAAGGGTAGATAAATTTATACAATACGGTGTAAATGTATGGGGAATTGATGAATCAAAAGATAAATATGACATAGCCCATGAAGCTATAGACAGAACTAAAGAATATTTTCAATCTCTTGGAATACCAATGAGTCTAAAAGATGTAGGAATAGGAGAAGAAAATCTAGAAAAAATGGCTCAAGCGGCCATTGACCACAAGGATGGAGAAGTAGGCAATTTTAAACCATTAAAATATGAAGATGTGTTAGAAATATATAAGATGTCACTATAAAAATAAAAGGGTAATATGCTGAAAAGTATATTACCCTTTTCTTATATAGGAATTAAGGGTATATATGATATATATTAGAATTTAAGATATAATAAATATAATTGAAAAACAGAAGGCGGGGTTTCTATGGTTCCAATTAGAGATACAATACCAAGTCAAAAAAAGCCAATGGCTACAATATCAATTATAATAATAAATGCTGTAATTTTTTTCAATCAAATATTGCTTCCATATGAAGAAGGTTTAAATATAGTAATGGAGTACTCTTTCATACCTGTAAGGTTTTTAAATAATTTATTAAATCCGAAGGCTTATATTCCTTTATTCACCAGTATGTTTTTACATGGGGACTTTTTGCACCTACTTAGTAATATGTGGTCTTTATGGTTATTTGGTGATAATGTAGAGGATGAAATGGGATCCTTTAGATTTTTTTTATTCTATATTTTAACTGGTTTTATAGCAGGTTTTGCTCATTTTTTATCCAATCCAATGTCTAATTTGCCAACAGTTGGAGCATCAGGAGCTATTGCTGGAATCATGGGAGCATATTTTTTAATGTTTCCCCACTCTAGAATTGTAACCTTAGTTCCTTTTATTCCATTTTTTATTCGTTTACCAGCACCAATATTTTTATTAATATGGTTCGTTACTCAGGTTCGTTCAGGTCTTATGTCAGGATTTCATGGGGAAGCTTTAGGTGGTGTAGCATGGTGGGCACATATTTTTGGGTTTTTAGGTGGAGTATTTTTATATAAAAAGTTTGTTAAGAAAGAGGATTATTGGTAAAAATAATGAAAATGAAAGGGAGTTGTGTTAAATGTTTTGGTATATATTTATGCTATTTATATTTGTTTCAGTCTTAGAACCTGCTATAAAGCAGGGAGTTTTAAAAGGGTCTAGACAAAAGCTTATATCTAAAATAGAAAAAAGAAATAAATCTAGAGTTATAACCCTTATACACCGCCAAGAAACTGTAAGTTTATTAGGCTTACCTGTTATGCGATATATAGATATTAATGATTCAGAACGAATTATAGGTGCAATACAAATGACTGATCCAGATGTGCCAATAGATATAATATTGCATACGCCTGGAGGTCTTGCTTTAGCATCTCTTCAGATAGCTAGTGCTTTAAGAAAGCATAAAGGTAAAGTTACAGTATATGTTCCACATTATGCTATGTCTGGTGGTACCTTAATTGCTTTAGCGGCAGATGAAATAGTTATGGGAGAACATTCAATGTTAGGACCAGTAGATCCACAAATAAGTCAATATCCAGCACCGTCTATTGTCAATGTGCTAAAACAGAAAGATATTAGGGATATCGATGATGAAACCCTTATATTAGCAGATATATCGCAGAAAGCTATAAATCAATTGGAAAATTGTATATTAGGCTTATTACCAGACTGGCACCCATTAGAAGAAAAAAAGAATATAGCAAAAACATTAACTCAAGGTCGTTGGACTCATGACTTTCCCATTAATGTAGATATAGCAAAAAATTTAGGACTTAATGTAAATACAGATGTTCCAAACGAAATATACGAGCTTATGAATTTATTCCCACAGCCAGTTAGAAATACTTCAGGAGTAGAATATGGGTCTAGGCATAAAGAAGAACAAAAATAAGGGAGGCCACAAGATGACCTTCCTAATAAAGCAAAAAATATATCCCTAACCATGGGTGTTTACATGAAATTTTCTCAAGTTTAATTCATTAATTGACTAAATATAATAAGTTATATATACTTTTATTAAAATAAATGAAAGGTAGCATTTTTGCAAAAAAGCCCTTAACGTTTTTGTTAAGGGGGTTTTTTAGAAAAAAACTAGTTGCTAATGATTTGCATTTGCAATTGTGAATATTAAACGTTGTTTTGGAAATAAATCATAAAGAACGTGTTTATAGTATTTAGAAATGGTTACCATGAATTGAGGAGGGTATTTATGGAAAAAGGGAAATTTTTAATTAGTATAACTATATTGATATTGATATTAGGTTTAGTAATTGGCTGTAATTCAGTTACAAAAGAATCTGCAAATAATAAAGAAGGTAAAGAAAAAATACAAATTATTACAACTTTATTTCCTCAATATGATTTTACAAGGGAAATTGTAAAGGATAAAGGGGAAATTGACCTATTACTTCCACCAGGAGTAGAAGCCCATTCCTATGAACCTACTCCACAGGATATTAGCAAAATAAAGAAGGCGGATGTCTTTATTTATACAGGAGAATATATGGAGCC
>DATGTQ010000256.1 GCA_035301805.1 Tissierellales bacterium | reverse complement strand
AACTATTATCTGAAGTCTAATAGTAGGGTAAATCGGGAGAACCGTTATGTTTGTAATAATTTGAGAGGGGTTCTATATAGAATAGAAACCTAATTAGAGTGGAACCGCGGAAAAGCCGTCTCTGTTTTGAGACGGTTTTTTATTTTAAAATTAAGGAGGTAGGAAAATGGAATTATATAATTCTTTGACAAGAGAAAAAGAAAAGTTTAAACCGCTTAAAAAAGATGAGGTAACTATATATACATGTGGGCCTACTGTATATAATCATATTCATGTAGGAAATGCTAGGCCTTTAGTAGTATTTGATACTTTAAGAAGATATTTAAAATATAAAGGTATGGATGTAAAGTATTTAGTGAATTTTACAGATATTGATGATAAAATGATAAAAATAGCCAATGAAGAAAAGACTACTGTAAAAGAAGTAGCAGACATAAATATTGAGAGGTTTTTTGAAGATACTGATGGTTTAGGACTTTTAGAAGATGAAACTTTACATCCTAGGGCAACAGAGCATATTGATGATATAATTAATTTTGTAGAAGAGTTAGAAAAAAAGGGTGCAGCTTATAATATAGATGGAAATGTATATTTTGATATATCAAAGGCTAAAAACTATGGGAAACTATCCAAGAAGAACATAGAGGATTTAAAGAGTGGGGCTAGAATTGAGATAAATGTAGATAAGAAGAATCCTATGGATTTTGTGTTGTGGAAGAAGGCAAAAGAAGGAGAACCTTCCTGGGATAGTCCTTGGGGGGAAGGCAGACCAGGCTGGCATATTGAATGTTCGGTAATGGCAAAGGAGCTTTTAGGGGAATCTATAGATATCCATGCTGGAGGAGATGATTTACAATTTCCCCATCATGAAAATGAAATAGCCCAAAGTGAAACTCTAACTAATAAGCCTTTTGCAAAATATTGGATCCATAATGCTATGATAAATACTGAAGATGAAAAAATGAGCAAATCTTCATTTAATTTTTTCACAGTAAAAGAAATTAGAAAAGAGTTTGACTTAGAAGTATTAAGATTATTTTTACTTTCTGCCCATTATAGAAATCCTATTAATTTCAGTAGAGATTTAATGAAACAAGGAAAGAAAGCTTTAGAAAGATTGTACAATGGGAAGAAAAACTTAGAATATTTAATAGATAAAGCAGAAGATAAAAAAATAACTGAAGAAGAGATAAAAGAAAAAGAAAAGGTTGAAACTTATAAAGAAAAATTCTTTGAAAGTATGGATGATGACCTAAATACAGCAGACGCTATATCGGTTCTTTTTGACATAGTAAAATATGCAAATACAAACTTTAATGAAAAAAGTGCCAAAAGTTTGATAGAGTATACTTACGAAACTCTAATTGAGCTTTCTGAAATTTTAGGATTACTTTCAAAGAAAGATGAACTATTAGATGAGGAAATTGTAAAACTTATAGAAGAAAGAACAAAGGCTAGGAAAAATAAGGATTATGAATTAGCAGATAAAATAAGAGATGATCTTAAGGAACAAGGAATTATATTAGAAGATACATCGGAAGGTGTAAAGTGGAAGAGGGTATAAGTTTGGATAATGAAATCAATAACTTTAATAAATTAAGAAATAGATTAACTGTAAAGGAGATAAATTCTTTATCTCCCTTACAATTAGCATATGTTGGGGATGCAGTATATGAGCTACTTGTAAGAACTTACTTAGTTAAAAAAGGTTTAGCTGTGAGAAAACTTCATAAGGCTGCAGTTGAATATGTAA
The DNA here is from genome assembly GCA_035301805.1 of Tissierellales bacterium. NCBI lineage: Bacteria > Bacillati > Bacillota > Tissierellia > Tissierellales > Tissierellales bacterium. The sequence goes on along the minus strand of DATGTQ010000256.1, from coordinate 3,405 downwards.
AAGCAGAGGCTCAATCTGGCTTTATACATGCTCTAGAAGATGAACTGACTGAAGAAGAAAAGACCTTTGTAAAAAGAGGTAGAAATGCTAAAAATAATACTGTACCTAAAAATGCTGATTTAATGGATTATAAATATGCAACAGGGTTTGAAACATTAATAGGCTATCTTTTTTTAATAGGTGAGGATGAAAGAATATTTCAATTATTTGACATAATACTTAAGATGAAATTAGACAATTAAAGGGGGGCTTTTGATGGAGACTCATATAAAGGTAAAACTTATAAGATATACACCTGATGGAGAAAAAATGTTAGCATCAGCTGCTAAGCTTTGCTATTCGCCTGTAGGTATAGACAAAATTGAAGAAGATTTAGATGAAGAAAATGTGGATAAATTTTTAAATATGTTAATAAGCTTAGGTCATGAATCTCCTTTAGAACATATTAGCTTTACTTTTGGTATAGAAGGGGTATCAAGAACTTTAACTCATCAATTAGTAAGACATAGGATAGCTAGTTACTCTCAACAATCTCAAAGATATGTAAAGCTTGAACAATTTGAATATGTTATACCTCCATCTATTAAAGAAGAACCTGAAGCTAAAAAAATGTTTATAGAAGCTATGGAAGAAGATCAAAAATACTATGATAAAATAACTAATATTTTATATAAAAAAAATTATGAAAAATACATGAAGGAGGGTTATAAAGAACTAGAGGCTAGGGCTAAGGCGGAAAAGTCTTCAATAGAAGATGCTAGATATATCTTTCCCAATGCTTGTGAAACCAAAATTGTTGCCACTATGAATGCTAGAAGTCTTTTAAATTTTTTCAGGCTTAGAACTTGTAATAGAGCTCAGTGGGAAATAAGACAATTGGCAATGGAAATGCTTAAAAATGTAAAGGAAGTATATCCTATTTTGTTTAAAAATGCAGGGCCAGCTTGTTTAGCAGGACCTTGTCCAGAGGGGAAAATGACCTGTGGTAAAATAGAGGAAGTTAGAGAAAAATTAAAAAATATTTAACTATATATTCTAAGGAGTGGAAGCTATGGAAAAGGAATATATTGTCGGCAGAAATCCAGTTATAGAAATCTTAAAAACAGATAGAAAGATTGAGAAATTGTATATTTTAAAAGGAGAATTAAAAGGTTCAATAAATAAAATAATGGGGATAGCAAAAGAAAAAAATATTGCTGTCCAATATGTCAACAAAAATAAATTAGATAAACTTTCTAATGGGGGAGTCCATCAGGGTGTAGTAGCATTGGTCTCACCTTATGAATACTCAAGTATTGATGAAATTTTTAATAGGGCAAAAGAATTAAAGGAAGATCCTTTCATAGTATTGCTTGATGAAATAGAAGATCCACATAATTTAGGCTCTATAGTTCGTTCTGCAGAATGTGCAGGTGTTCATGGTATAATAATACCTAAAAGAAGATCAGCTACGGTAAATAATACAGTGGTTAAGACTTCTGCTGGAGCCACTGAACATATTCATATTAGTAAAGTTACTAATATGACAGATACTATAAAGGAATTAAAGGAAAGAGGCCTTTGGATTTATGGGGCTGATATGCTAGGAGAAAATTATTATTTTAATACAGATATGAAAGGTCCTGTAGGATTGGTAATAGGAAATGAAGGTAAAGGGGTTTCTAGATTAGTAAAAGAAAATTGTGACTTTTTAGTAAGAATCCCTACACTAGGTAATATTTCATCCCTCAACGCTTCTAATGCTGCATCTATAATATTATATGAAATAGTAAGGCAAAGGCATGAGAAGTAAAAAGAAAAAATGGAGGCCTCAAGAATATTTATTTGTCGATGGATATAATATTATAAATTCTTGGGACAAACTGAAGGAGTTAAGCAAAATTGATTTAGATACTGCAAGAAATGAATTAATAGATATAATGGCAGAATATCAATCTTATACAGAAACTAAAGTGATAATAGTATTTGATGCCCATTTAGTAAAAAAGAATAGCGGTAAAAAGGATATTTTAAAAGGTATAGAAGTAGTTTATACTAAAGAAAATGAAACAGCAGACCATTATATCGAAAAAACCTTGGATGAAATAGGGAGAGTAAAAAAGGTAAGGGTTGCCACATCAGATTGGATGGAGCAACAAGTAGTATTGGGGCGAGGGGGAACCCGGGTATCTGCTAGAGAATTAGAAGAAGAAATATTAAGTAAAAAGAATTATATGAAGAATAAAAGGAAGAAAGATAATGAGGTTAATGATATCTTTATTGGAAAGTTAGATGAGGAGAATATTGAAAAATTAAAAAAATGGTTAAAACCTTAGTTATTACCTTGACTATTGAGTTATATTAAACTATAATTTAAATAACTGAATTATGCTTACAATTCTGAATACTTTTGGAGGGGATTCTTTGTGGCCTTAGGTTTGTATAATGAACTGGACATAATACGCTTTGACGATATGGAAGATGAGGACATAGTAGGAGAAGCTAGAAATGGGAGTCCTCAAGCATTAGAGTATTTGATTATAAAGTATAAAGGATTTGTAAAACTAAAATCAAGATCTTATTTTCTAATTGGAGCAGATAAGGAAGATATAGTCCAAGAAGGGATGATCGGCTTGTATAAGGCCATTCGTGATTATGATAGAGACAAGCTAGCATCCTTTAAAGCTTTTGCAGAGCTATGTATTACAAGGCAAATTATTACAGCTATAAAAACTGCTACAAGACAAAAACATATACCACTTAACTCCTATGTTTCCTTGAATAAGCCTATTTATGATGAGGAGTCTGACAGAACATTATTAGATGTATTGTCAGGAGCTAGAATTACAAACCCAGAAGCTTTAGTCATTGGTAGGGAAGAATTAGGGATTATAGAAGATAAAATAGGAGAAATTCTTAGCGATTTAGAGTGGGAAGTGCTTATGGCTTACATAGAAGGTAAGAGTTACCAGGAAATAGCAATTGAGTTGGATAGGCATGTTAAAAGCATAGATAATGCACTACAGAGAGTAAAAAGAAAATTAGAAAGGTATTTAGAATTAAGGGAAAATTAATTTAGAGTTGACAAAGGTAATGAAAAAAGAGTAATATTATAAAAAGAAGATAATAAATGCCCATGTAGCTCAGTTGGTGGAGCACTTGCATGGTAAGCAAGAGGTCACCGGTTCAAGTCCGGTCATGGGCTCCAAAAAAGATTAATTAATATTTATATAAGGAGGAAGTATTAAAATGGGAAAAGAAAAATTTGAAAGAAATAAGCCTCATGTAAATATAGGAACAATAGGTCACGTTGACCATGGTAAAACTACATTAACAGCAGCTATTACTACAGTATTAAGTCAAAGATCTGGAGCGGGAGAAGTAATGAGTTATGATAATATAGATAAAGCTCCAGAAGAAAGAGAA
>DATGTQ010000255.1 GCA_035301805.1 Tissierellales bacterium | reverse complement strand
TATATTTTTAATATTATTTTTATTGCTCAACTCTATATTAAGAACCATTATTTCACTTATGTTATAATCATCATTTTTTAATGGCATAATATTCGTTGTTGCTTTATTTAATACAGAATATATATATATAGCTTCAACATCTGATGTTAGTATATCAAACTCCTTTTTTTCTATCATCTTTTGAAACTGATTTTTAGGCATTTTTTTATTTACTATACTTTTTTTAGGTAAATCTAATATATCTTTTAATTCCATTTTTATTTTCACCTACTTTATAACTAAGAAAGATACTAATTCAAAATCGTCTTTAGACGAATTATTATCATCTAATATTGATGATTCTCCTAAACTAAATATAGATTGTATACTTACTTCTTCTTGTTTCCCTAATATATTATTTATAGCTTCATCTAACATATCTGTATACTTAGTCATATTACGACCATATCTAGTTTCTTTGTTAAATATCTTAACTAAGTCTTCTTCTATTTCACTTTTACCTTTAGATAGTTTTTTATAAAAATCTAATATTTGTTTAGTATGTACATAGTTATATTCTATTTCTCCGTCTTCATACACATATATCATATAGTATGGATGTAGAGAGTTATATTCCTCTGATAGCTCACTATCATTTGTTTGCTTTAAACAGTATATAACTCCTGGTCTTATTTCTTCATTAAGTCCACTCGACTCTAAAGAAGATATTGCATACATTCCCATAGGAGCCTTTTCTAGCTTTCTTTTATTATCTTTCATGTATTCTAATAAATCCATTTTAAAATCATTCATAGTAAGGTCTGTTATTGATATTCCACCTGATACATCTTCTAAGTTTAATACTGATTCTTGAAGTTGCTTTAACTGTTTCTTTCTGTAATCAAGATCATTCATTTTTTTATTTTCATCATACTCAATTACATTTTCTTCTCCTGTTGCTGATACGTCTAAAAGTATCATTCTACCACTTACTCTAGCTTCTAGATTTATATATTCATCTAATTCCATGTGTGGCCAGAAGTTTACAAGTTGTATTTTATCATTTTGAGAGCCTAAACGGTCTATACGACCAAATCTTTGTATAATTCTAACTGGATTCCAATGTATATCATAGTTTACTAAAAAATCTGCATCTTGTAAGTTTTGACCTTCACTTATACAGTCTGTAGCTATTAATATATCTATTTCTCCATTTATCTTTTCAAATACTTTACTTCTTTCTTTTGACTTTGGAGAGAAGTTTATTAATATATCAGACATTTCAGCTTTTATATTAGGGAAGTTAGTCTTATTCCCACCTCCACCTGTTATAAGAGCTGAGTATACGTTATAGTTTGTGTAAGCCCATTTATTTAAGTTTTCATATAAGTATCTAGCCGTATCAGCAAATGCAGTAAATATTATCACTTTTTTATTCTCTGGATTTATAGGATTTTCAATTTTATTTTGTATTACCTCTTTTATTTTTTCTAATTTAGCATCTCTTTCTACACTTATTTTTTTAGCTTCTTTTAATAAATTTTCTAGTATTTCTTTATCTTCTATTAAATCTTGCTTCCATCTTATTCTATCTACATCTGATATTAATACTTTAACTTTATTTCCAACCAGTAAATCATTTAGTTGTTCATCATTATTTATATCGTCAATAGATAAATGTTCATATTCAGGACTTATATTTTTTTCTAACCCTTCTATACCTTTTTCAACTTGGTATAATATACGTTCTAAGGTTATTGTGAAAGAGTTTATAGAGCTTTCTAGTCTCTTAAGTAAGTTTACTCTCATTAAATGTACTATACTTTGTTCTCTATCAGTTTGTTTAAATACACTCTTTCCATTTTGAACTTTTATATCATATTTTTCGCTGTATACTGCTCTCTTTTGTGGTAATACATATTGTAGTGGAGAGTATATAGCTAAATTAAGTTTTAGTATTTTTTTATTTATACTTGATATAGCTTCAAAGCTTCCTTGTGTATCTATATCAGAATGAATATTCATAGGTTTTAATCTTTCTGGGAATTTGCCTATTTCACTCATATTATAATACTTTTCTATGTGCTTTCTAGATCTTGCTATAGTTATAGTATCTAACAGCTTAAAGTAATCAAAGTTTATCATTTCTAAGAATGTTTGAGTTGTTCTATCTTTTTCAGGAAGCTTAACCCATTTATTAAATATAGTTTGCGCTTTTCTAAGTGTTGCTTCTATACTTTTTATCCCTTCATTTTCAAAATGCTTATCATTACCCTCTGTTATGAACGCTATCTGATTTTTTATATCATTCATCTTGTTGTTTACTGGTGTTGCTGATAATAATAAAACTTTAGTATTTACTCCTTTTTTTATAATTTCTTTCATAAGTCTAGAGTACCTTGTTTCTTTATCATTTCTAGCTTGATTGTTTCTAAAGTTATGTGATTCATCTATTACAAC
>DATGTQ010000254.1 GCA_035301805.1 Tissierellales bacterium | reverse complement strand
TCTTTAGCTAGTTCAGCAGCCTTTACAAATTTATCTTCTAGTAATTCTAATTCTTCATCAGTAATAATATGGTAATGTTCTATTTCTTTTTTATCTAAGTATGGATTCCTTACTGGAACTATAGGCTCCATATTTTTAACTGGTCTACTATATCTACCAGAATGAGTTAATTGTAAAACCTTATATGGTTCATAATCTGATCCATTTACTTCTTTTCCTTCTTTTAGTGAAGATTCTACTAAATCCTTAAATTTATCAACATTTTTTTCATTAATAGCTAATTGTCTTGGATTTGCTCTTCCTTCTGGTACAACTGCAGTTGCTTCAAACCATAAAAGGCCAGCCCCACCTTTAGCAAATCTTTTATATCTTCTATAGGTTAGTTCTCCTGGACTTCCATCATCTTCTCCATCGCAACCTTCCATTGGATTTACAACCATTCTATTTGGTATTCTACCATTTTTAAGTTGAACCTCTTCTTTAAGTTTAGAAAGATCTTCAGAATAAGGAATGGTTATGCTTAGTTCATTAGCCTTTCCTTGCAATTCTTCAATATTATTAAATTTAAACTTTTCATGAGAATTCATTTTTTACCTCCTATGCAATCGATTGTGCAACATTCAAAATTTATACAATCGTTTTAGCTTTACAAGTTTTAAGAATGCAAACGATTGTGTAATATAATTATACCATTATAACTTTTTATTGCAATAATATTCTACTAAAAAACTTACTTTATTCTATATAACCTAGCTCTCTAGATACCATTTTAGCGTACTTAATTACTTCTTTAGCCATATCTTCTACCCTACCTTTTGTTATACGTATACTTGGTCCTGATATACTAATACCTCCTTCTACTTTTCCAAACCTATTAAAAATTGGAGCACCTATGCATCTAACGCCTACTTCATTTTCTTCATCATCTACAGAATATCCTTTTTCTTTTATTATTTCTAGTTCTTTTTTTAAAACATTAAAATCTGTAATAGTATTTGGAGTATATTTCTCTATTTTACTATTGTTCCAAATACTTTTTACTTCCTCATCACTCATATAGGCTAACATAGCTTTCCCTACAGATGTACAGTGTAGCGGACCTCTCCTACCTATATTAGAAGCCATGCGAATTGTATTGTCTGCTTCTACTTTATCAATATACACTATTTCATTTTCATCTCTAATTACTAAATGGACTACTTCATTTAGACTCTCCATTAAACTTTCTAAATATGTTTTGGATACATTAAGTATGTCCATATCTTCTAGTTTCTTGTTTCCTAATTCAAATAATTTTAAGGTTACTTTATATTTATTATTTTCTAAATCTTGTCTTACATAACCATTGTGGATAAGTGTACCTAATAATCTATGAACTGTGGATTTATGCAAATTAACTTCTTTACTAATTTCTATTATTCTTAATCCTTCATTATGTTCAGCTAATAATTCTAATATAGTCAATGCTCTATCTACAGATTGAACTTTTTCCATCATTAGACACCTCGTCTTAAAAATTTTGTATTTAATAAATATTCTTTTTAACTTCTATAACACAATATATTATAGCATAATATGAATTCTTCAATTTATTTAAAATAAATAAATTTTATACTTGCAATAGCTTTCTTAATTAATTATAATATAAAATGAATTGTTTTACAATGTGAACTTTAGTTTTATATAATGAAACTTTCAGGAGGGATTTCCTTGAAGAAGTATAATATTCTAAAAAGAATTAAAAACACTGGCATTGTTGCCGTTGTTAGAGCAAATAATATTAAGGAAGCAAAAGATATTGCTTATGCTTGTATGGAGGGAGGTATTGACTCTATAGAAATTACTTTTACAGTACCTGGAGCTAAGATGGTAATAGAGTCTTTAGCAGAAGAATTTGAAGACAAGTTATTAGTTGGCGCTGGTACTGTCTTAGATAGTGAAACTGCTAGAATCGCTATTCTAGCTGGTGCTCAATACATAGTTAGTCCAAACTTTGATTTAGATACCGCCAAGTTATGCAATAGGTATCAAATTCCATATATGCCTGGTTGTATGACTATAACTGAAATAATTACAGCTATGGAAGCCGGGGCTGATATTATTAAGATTTTCCCTGGTAGCGCTTTTGGTCCATCTATAGTATCAGCTATAAAAGGGCCTGTACCACAGGCTAATTTAATGCCTACTGGTGGAGTAAGTTTAGAAAATGTAGACCAATGGATTAAGAATGGCTGTATAGCAGTAGGAGTAGGTGGTGCTTTAACAAAAGGATCTAAGGAAGAAATTACTAAAACTGCTGAAAAGTTTATAGAGAAAATTAAAAAAGCTAGAAAATAAACTATGAATTAATAGGAGGAAATAAAATGAAAAAGGTTGTTACTTTAGGAGAAATTATGCTTAGACTTTCAACCCCAAATCATGAAAGATTTGTACAAGCTGAATCCTTTGATGTAAATTATGGTGGTGGAGAAGCAAATGTTGCTGTATCTCTTGCTAATTATGGGCTTGATAGCTATTTCGTTTCAAAATTACCTGAAAATCTTATAGGACAAGCTGCAACTAATCATCTAAGAAGATTTGGAGTTAATACTAAATATGTAGTTAGAGGTGGAAATAGAGTTGGTATATATTACTTAGAAAGTGGAGCTTCTATGAGACCTTCTAAGGTTATTTATGATAGGGCTAATTCTTCGATTTCTGAAGCTAGTACAACAGATTTTAATTTTGATGAAATATTTGCAGATGCTGAATGGTTCCATTTTTCTGGTATTACACCTGCTTTAAGTGACGAAGCTGCAGTACTTACTGAGGAGGCTTTAAAGACTGCTAAAAAACATGGAGTTACTGTCTCTGTTGATTTAAACTATAGAAAAAATCTATGGTCACCAGAGAAAGCTCAAAAAGTTATGACTAATCTAATGCAGTATGTTGATGTTTGTATCGGAAATGAAGAAGATGCAGAGTTAACTTTAGGTTTTAAACCTGGTAATACTGACGTTACTACTGGTGAATTAGAATTAGAAGGATATAAAAACATATTTAAACAGATGATGGACAAATTTAATTTTAAATATGTTATTAGTTCATTAAGAGAATCATATTCTGCTTCTGATAATGGATGGTCAGCTTGTGCCTATGACGGTAAAGAATTTTACCACTCTAAGAAATATGATGTTAGAATAGTTGATAGAGTAGGTGGTGGAGATTCTTTTGCATCGGGATTTATATATGGTATTATCTCTGGAAAGAATTTTAAAGAGGCTTTAGAGTTTGGTGTAGCCGCTTCGGCATTAAAACATACTATTCCTGGTGATTTTAATATGGTTAGTATTGATGAGGTAGAAAATCTTCTACAAGGAGATGCTTCTGGTAGAGTGCAAAGATAATTCTATTGTGATTAACAACACAAATGCCAATAATAGCATGTCCATACCATTATTGGCATTTACTTCATTTTTTAAATATATTATAAATTAGTTGACTGTCTCCAATTTATATTACATGGAAGGATTTCAATTTTATTGCCATACATTTTATTATCTATCATTTGTATTAAAAATTCTATGGCTTTCTTACCTTCTTCGTAAGTTGGTTGAGCAATAGCTGAAACTGTGGGATGTGTAAGCTCTTGCCAACCCCAATCATCAAATCCTATAATCCCTATAGGATTTGGGACAGTCCACTGATTTTCTTTTGCAATCTTAAAGATATTTTGTAATATTAAACCATTGGAACCAAATAACAAAGTCTTCTTTGAAAAATCTATATTTTTATCTAGTTTATCTTTAATTTCATCCTTATTTATTGGTGACCTAATAGTTTGTATAGAATAAGGCAATTCATGCCTTTCTAATATATCACAGAAGCTTTTTGCTCTTTCAATACGTGGTCCTAATAATTCAATATCTTCTGATATAAATATAAAATCTTCATATCCTTTTTCTATTAATTCTTTTATGGCCCTATTTGTAACATCATAATTATTAGTTTTTACAAATGCTCCTTTAAATTCTTCAAAAACACTATCTAATAATACAATGTTACGGCCATCGTCTACCAAGCTTTGTATAGTTCTATTAGATTTCATCGTAGGTTGAATTATAAATCCATCTACCCTAATATCAAACATTTGTTGTATATAGGTTTCTTCAAGCTTTTTCTCAAAATTAGTACTTCCAACTATAATTTGATAGTTATTTTTACGCGCTATGTCATCAATACCTTTTACTATTAAACTACTAAAAGGATTGCTAATATCTGTCACTATAACTCCTATTAAATTAGTCCTTTTAATTTTTAAAGACCGTGCTACCGTGCTTGGACTATAGCCAGTTTCATTAATTACCCTTTCAATTCTCGCTTTAGTTTCAGCAGACATTTTTTCAAACCTACCATTTAAGTAAAAAGACACAGTGGTCTTTGAAACATCTGCTTTCATTGCTACTTGGTCTATAGTTACATTAGATTTTTTCTTCATATCTATCACCCTAATTCAGTTATATTCAATACAATTAATTTTTAAGTCTTATATATTTTATTTCATTATGATTTTTACTTATGACGATAGACTTCCCATATACAGGAATTTCTTTGTTGTATAACAATAATTTTCTACCATCAAAAATTTCATTATTGACTAATACAATAATATATTCCTGTTCTTCCCCAACCTTAATGCTATAACAAGTAGCAACCTTTTCATTTAAAGGTATTTCCTTTGATGGCTGATATAGCTTCCCTTTTTCTATACTAAGTTGCTTGTTATCTACTCCCCCATATATTATATCAGTACTTACCATGAAATCCATAAACTTCATGTTCGTAACTATGGTTTTACTACTTTCCAATTTGTTGTATTTAGTAGACATATAGTCTTTTTTTATTTTAATTTTTTCTGCATCAATATGGTGTAAACTTAACTTAACCCCATTTTTCATACAATCTACAATATTGTTATCTATATTTACAGTTACATCTTTGTCTAAATGAAAATATTTTTTACAAATATGTTTCCCTTGGAGATAAACTATATCAGAAATTATCCAAATAGAAGGTTTTATGAAGAATAACCTCCTGGTTACAATATATTTTTCATTATCTACAGAGTCTGCTAAATATGTGCCTTCTATATAATCAATTTTATCTGTAAATCTCCAATAATTTTTTAGACTATAAGCTGCCTTATCATAACTCCAAGACCCTTTACATAAAGTAAAAGGATGATTATCAATTAAAACTGTATTGTGAGCCCTAGTACTTTTCAAATATTCTCTTACTAGATCCTTTTCTACATAAGTATATCTACCTGGATCTATTAAAAAGTCGTTTCCTAAATAGCTAATATTAAAATGTCCTAAATCAGCATGACCATGTCCACTTCCTAAAGTACCATTATGGAAATAACAAAAACTTGCCTTTTCACTTAAATTAGACCTTAAATAAAAGTTACCTGCATCTTCAAATGCTTTTGAGGTATTTTTAGGTTTAACTTTTTTAATTCTTTTATAATTTTCTAAACCACTATAGCCTAATAACCAAATAGTATCAAAGTCAATAAAATCATAGCCTGCCCATTTTAATTCTCCATCATTAAATATTATAGAAGCAAAAGTACAAATATCTCTTAAATCTGTGTCATCACTGTCACTTTGCATAACCTGCCGATGATTAGGCTTTTTCATATATATTAACGCTTTAGATGAATTATAAGATTTTTCTATTATAGAATTAGGTAAGTCAACGCCTTCATTTTTGCTAATATAAATTAATTTTAATAGTGCTAGCACAACTACTACATGATACATAGGCGATTGCTCCCAATGTATTCCATCTTCAAACACTTGAAAGTTCAGCTGTTTCTCTAATTTATCTATAGCCCAATTTAATTGATTTTTATTAGAATCAGTCTCCCCAAAAGTCATTAATACAGCTAGCACTCCAGTAGTTTGTAATATCCCCCAATTACTTATTAAATCCTTCTCTTTGAAATGTTTTTCTATAAAATTCGTATGTTCATATAATGAATTTAATATAGTTGACAGTTCATCATCCTTTAGAAGTCCTGTTGAAATAATGTGTTTTAAGGAGATTGTCCAACTCATAGCTCTAATTCCTGCTTCAATAGTTCTCCATGCTTTAGAGCTTTCCTTTACAGGATTATTTTTAATCCAATGTAGTATTATTTCAATCCATTTCCTAATATAACTTTCATCCCTTGTTAAATAATATGCTATTATAAGACAATATAAATATTCATGCCTATTAAGCATAAATATCCATTCTTCATCTCCATTTGGAGCATAATCCCATTGTAGCGGCTCTAACTTATATGGAATATTTGTAGGTTCCATATCCCATGGTGAATTAAATAGGAAAATATTTTCTTTTATTAAGTTAGCCTTCATTATAGCTTCTTTACAATCTTTTTTATAATATTTTTTAGTATATTTAATTACATCTGACACCCTAAAATATGATTTTTGATTTTTCCTCATTATAAATATCACCTCTAATTATAAAAGGCTATTAAAAATAATAGCCTTTTATAATAGTTAATTAATCATTGTATCTTTAGTTGTTCCTACAATTATTGATTTATCCATATTGATTAAAACACCTTTTGATATTTCTAAAGATACAACATTTTTATTTATTTTTGCTATTCTTCCATAGATACCTGTTGCTGTTAGAACATTGTCTCCTATTTTCAATTTATCTTGAAACCTTTGTACTTTTTCTTGTTGTTCCTTCATTTTTTTTCGATTTAGTATTGGTATTATAATTCCACTATATATAGAAGCAATAATCATTAAAACTATAAAAATCCATAAGACCTTTTCTTTAATTATCATCACAACCTTCTATAAATTCTTTGGTTGATAAAACTTGCATCATGTCTTTAGATTGTTCCATAGATTCTTCTATTTCATTAGATATATCACCTTTTTGTTCTTCCATAAATAGTAGTTTCATAGAAAGATCTAACATCATACTCAACGGCATCCCAGAAATCACATATTGGTTTGGAGATTTTTTTAATGTTAGTAATCTTCTGGATACAATTTGACATGGTGCTCCTCCAGAAAGATCTGCAAAAACAACCAACTTGTCATATTTTTTTATATATGTGTCAATTATTTCTTCAAATTCATTATGAGTTATTTCCTCATTAAGATTTTGAGCATGTACCCTATCATTTTTGCCTATAAGAATGTCTAAGGATGATTTCATGCCTGTAGCAAATTCTCCATGTCCAACAATTAAAATATCATACATATCCTTATCTCCTTTTTTAAATTTACATTATGCAAATAGTCCAATTACTGATCCTAATACTCCAATAACAATAGTTAAAAATATTAGCTTATAAGTAGTCCATTCATGTTTACTAATTAATCTATAGATAATAAATATAAATATTACTGGTAATAATTTTGGAGTTATTTGATCTAGAACAGTTTGTACTGCTATTTCATTTACTTCTCCACCTGGCATTTCTGCCACATATTTTAATGGTACATTTATTTTAACGAAGCTTACTGCAAGTCCTGATACTACTGTAACACCAACGATTGTAGCAGCCCTTGATATACTAGCCATTTTTTCACTTAAACTATCTATAGCTTTTGTTCCAAGTTTATAACCTTGATATCCAGTTAATAACTTAGTACCAATAAGACATGCATTTATACCTAAAAAGAATATTATTGGCCCTGCCACCATACCGTCAGCTGCCAATGCAGCTCCTATACTTGAAAATAATGGGGCCAACCCAAATTGAAATAAAGAGTCACCTATTCCTGCAAGAGGTCCCATAAGGGCCATCTTTATAGAACGTGCATCATCTGGTGATTGCCCTCCATCTAACATAGCTAAATGTAAACTTGTTATGAAAGGTAGTACTTGAGGGTTAGAATTAAAGAATTCTATATTTGCCAATGTAGACTCTTTAAGCATGTCCTTATTATTTGCGTATATTTTCTCTAATCCTGGGAAAATAACATATGCATATCCAACACCCTGATAATTTCCATAGTTAAAAGCTGATTGCAAGAAAAACGAACGAAATATTATTCTTAAGTAATCTCCCCATTTTAAAACTGGATTTTTAGATTCCACCTTGTGTCGCCTCCTCTTGATTATTTTTATCTCCTTTTGAATAGTAATCATATAGTGCAAATACTAAAGCTACAAAAGCTGTTCCCATAACCGGTAATTCTAAATATGCAACACATACATAACCTAATATTACAAAAGGTATATATTCTTTTTTAGCCATTACATTTAATATCATTGCAAATCCTATAGCTGGTAACATTCCCCCTGCAACAGTTAACCCATTTGTTAACCACTCTGGTATAAGATTTACAAACTTTTCTACCCCTTTCATACTTACAGAAGAACCAAAACCTACAACGAATCCTACAATAAAAAATGCAAATATTGTGATATTTGAAATAACTTTAAATTTATTAAATTTACCTTCTTTGATTGCCTTGCTTGCAGTTGTGCTTGTACCAGATAGTGCTGTATAAGTTAGAGTTATTAAAAACTGAAACGCTACAGCAAATGGAAATGATAAAGCTAAAGCTGTTCCTGTATCCATACCTGATTCTTTCATTGTAATTGCCATTAAAGTTCCTACAATTCCTGGTCCTAATTGATTAGGTGGAACTGTTCCTCCTGCTCCAACTCCAAAGCCCATAAATGCAATTTCTGAAACTGCTCCCATTGCAAGAGCTGTAGGTATATCTCCTAAAATCAAACCTACTCCTAAGGATAAAACCAAAGATCTGTTTGTATATATTCCCCACATCTGGCCTACAAGGCAAAATCCAGACCACAATCCTATTAATATAGATTGTCCAATACTAACTGCCATAGTTTACACTTCCTTTCATAATTTTTTATAAGTATTCTGTTATATCAATTTCCTTTGAACCATCATTCCCAAAAGGTGTAGTACGTGTGTTGAATTTTATTCCATGCTTATTACTTAATTCTCTAAGAGCTTCTTTATCTTTTTCACCTAATGAAATAGAACGTGTTATTTTTTCTTTATCTTCTTGATGGTGTATGTTTCCTATATTTATTTCCTCTACTTCAACTCCTCCTTCAATAAGTCTTAATGCATCTTCTGGAGTTTTACATACTAAGAAAATAGTTTGATGTGGTGCTGCTTTATGAATTATTTCACAAGTATGCTCTATTGAGAAAAATCTCATTCCTACAGATTTTGACACAACTGTTTTCATTAATGTTTGTTGTAAAGAATCTTTACTTACTTCATCATTTGCTACAATTACTAAATTTACTCCCAGTGAGTTTAGCCAAACTTGCCCTTGACCATGTATTAATCTTTCGTCAATTCTCATCATTTTAATATTAGGTTTTCCCATAATGCTCCCTCTTTCTTTTTTATTATCTATGTTTTCGAATTTATTACATTTTTATTTAACCTTTATATACTTTTGATTTTCACCTCCTATAATATAATTCAATATACTGAACTTTCATAACCATATCTACTTGTTTTTATATATTTTATGTTTGGTAAATCGGTTTACTAAGCATAAAATATTTTTCATTTGCTAACATGATAACATTTTCATAAACTTTAGTCAATAACTTTTTTATTTTTAGTTTTAGTGAGTCAACTAGGACCGTCCCCAGTGACTCAGTTTTTGAGTCAGTAGGGACGGTCCTAGTTGACTCACTAAATGTACTAAACATGTCATTAATATTATCTATTCACGATATCCACAAAATAATTTATAAATTTTTCATATTCCCCATCTACTGCTACTTCGACATTAGGCTCCCTTCCTAAAATATTGTTAAAATCACAAACTGTCATTCCATCACATAATTCACTATTAGCCTCTATATCAACATAATACTCCTTAGTCTTTACAATAGATGGATCAATTACGGTAGCCACTGCTAAAGGGTCATGAAGAGAGCAGTTTTCAATACCGAATAATTGGCTGCATTTATTAATATAATATTCTAAGACATCTTTTGTAAAATTAGCTATGGGTTTCCTATTACAAAATCGTTTTAGATCATGTCTATAAATTAAAGCATTATTTGTCACATCCAATCCTACCATTTTTATTGGAATACCGCTTTCAAAGACTACTCTTACGCTTTCAGGATCTGTATAAAAATTAAATTCGGCGGTTCTAGTTTCATTTCCAATGCCATTAATAGCTCCACCCATCATTACTATTTCCTTTATGTACTCTTTAATTTTAGGCTCCTTTTTTAGTGCAAAGGCCATGTTTGTAGGGGGACCTAATAATATGATAGTCATCTCCTTTTTATTTTTCATAACTGTCTCAATAATAAAATCTACCCCATGAATTCCCTCATGATATTTTACTTCCATATCTCTTAAAGCTCCACCAAGTCCATCTAATCCATGTACTCCATCGCTAAATTGGATCCCCCTTAATAATGGAGCTGTCATTCCTTCACAGACGGGAATATCCTCTTTTTCTAGAATTTTTAATATTTTTAATGTATTTACTGTAGCAGTCCTTGCTGGCACATTTCCTGCCACAGTAGTTATACCTTTTACATCTAATTTTTTACTTTTTATAGCAAGAATTAAAGCAAGAGCGTCGTCTATTCCCGTGTCTACATCAATTATTACCTTTTTCATTTTCATCATATATCACTCCCTCGAGAACTTATATGCTATGCAACATACATCTATTATATCTAATTTAAACTAAACCTTCTTTTTAAAAAGAAGGTTTAGTTTAAATTCATTTTATTCTTTTATTATTAATTCTAATTCTACTGGAACATTATCTTCTACATCTTCACCTTTTAATGCTTTTACCGCTGTTTCAACAGCCATATTACCAATTAAAGCTGGTTGTTGTGCTATAGTTGCTGCTAAATCTCCTTCTTTTACTGCAGCTACTGCATCATCAGTAGCATCAAATCCAACTACTAAAATATCTCTGTCACTTGCTTTTATAGCTTCTAAAGCTCCTAAAGCCATTTCATCATTATGAGCAAATACCGCATCGATTTCTGGTTGGGATTGAAGAATGTTTTCCATTACTTCTAATCCTTTCGCCCTATCAAATTCTGCTGTTTGTTTTGCTACTACTGTTATATCTTTGTCTTTAATAGCTTCATTAAATCCTTCTCCACGTTCTGTTGCTGCATTTGTTCCTACTATACCTTCTAGTTCTACTACATTACCTTTTCCACCTAATTGCTCAATTATATATTCTCCAGCCATTTTACCACCAGCAACATTATCGGAAGCAATATAGGATAGAACTTCTCCCCCATTAGATGCCCTATCTACAGTAATTACAGGTATATCTGCATCATTAGCTGCCATAACACTGTTTACAATGGCATCTGAATCTGTAGGATTTACTAGAATTAAATCTACATCTTTTGTTATTAAATCTTCCATATTAGAGGCCTCTTTAGATGGGTCATCCTGTGAGTCTAAAACTATAATTTCTACACCTAATTCCTTTGATTTTTCTTCTGCTCCTTCTTTCAATGATACAAAGAATGGATTTGTTTGTGTTGATATTACGAATCCTATGGTATAGTTATCCTTATTTGTATCTGGTGTTTCTCCTTCCTTATTAGTGCCGCATCCTACTAAAGAAAAACTTAAAGCCAATATTAATAATAATGCAAAGCCTTTTTTCATAGTAATTAACTCCCTTCATTTTTTAATAATGTAATTATATTTTTTCCCAAGCCATTTAACAACATTAGAAAATAGGGTATTATAAGATTCCCATTCTAAAAATTCTGGTGACCCCCAATGAGGGGATATATCACTAGCAAAGATAAAAGTTCTTCCTTCACCATGCTCTTTAGCAGCCATAAATACATGGTTAGAACATTTTGCTATTACATCCTCAGGGTCAATTTCAAATAACATATTGTACCCTAAGAAATGTGGCCATTCCTTTGACACACCATTTAAAATTGGATGAGAATCATTAACAATCCTAGGGTAAACCCCTCCTTTGTTTTTAATAGTTTAACTTTTTAAAACAAAACTCCCGCTTTAAGAATTATGTTAGAATACGGAGTGAATTCTCCTGTTCTTATTACAGCCTTTACATTTTGGGAAAGCTCTTTTAATTCTGAATGAGGTATCTCCTTTAATGGAAATTCATCTTTCACAACCTCATCAAGCTTTTCTCTCATATGAGGGCTTATTTCAGCCATCTCCTTATCTATTATCCCTTCTTCTACGCATAATTCACCTAGTACAGCTTTTAAAACTTGGAAAAAGCTAGGAACCCCATTGACTACTGCCAGATCTATAAGTTGTACACCTTTTGGTACTGGCATTCCTGCATCACCAATTAAAATCATATCTTCATGGGCCATTTCTGCTATACATTTAGATAGTTCGCCATTTAAAAGACCTATCTTCTTCATATTTCTCCTCCTTAATTGTTTTCCTTTTTGTCTAGTAGTACTGCAACTAATATTACAATTGCTTTAGCTATCATTTGGTAATAGGATTGCACATCCATTAAATTAAGTGCATTATTGAGTATACCTATAATCAACGCACCTACTATAGTACCTATAATAGTACCTTGTCCACCTACTAAGGATGTTCCCCCTAATACCACTGCTGCTATTGCATCTAATTCATAACCCTCTCCAGAGGTTGGCTGAGCTGAGGATAATCTAGAGGTTATAATAATTCCTGCTATAGATGCCAATATTCCACTTATGGTATAAGCTAATATCTTTGTCTTATCAGTATTCACCCCTGATAATAAGGATGCTTCCTCATTACCTCCCACAGCATATAAATGCCTTCCAAATTGTATATGGTTCAGAACGTAATAACAAACTAAAAATATTATAGCCATTATTATTACAGGTACTGGTATAGCTCCAACTGAACCAGTACCTATCCACCTAAATACTGGAGATACAGTAGCAGCAGGAATAGCTATAGGTTTGCCCGAAGTCAATACCATAGTAGAACCTCTGAGTAATATCATAATGGATAAAGTCGCTATAAAGGGCTGTACCCTACCTTTTGTAATAATTATTCCATTTAACATCCCTGCTATAGCCCCTATGAAAATTGCCGCTAAGAGTGATAACCAAATATTTACTCCTGATGAAAGCATTTTTGCAGCTACTGCACCAGAAAATCCAAGAATAGAACCTACTGATAGATCAATCCCCGATGTTAATATAACAAAAGTCATTCCCGCTGCAATAATTGCATTAATGGAAGTTTGTCTAAATACATTTAATAGGTTTGCAGTAGTTAAAAACTTTGGCCTTATAATACTTATTATTATGGAAAATATAATGAGACCTATTAAAGGCCTAGCTTTATTTAATTTTTCTTTCATTTCCATATATATCTATTCCTCCCTAACAATATAGCTCATTATTTTTTCTTGAGTGGCTTCATCCCTTAAAATTTCACCTTTTTGTTTTCCTTCATGCATTACTAAAACTCCATCGCTCATACCTAATATTTCAGGCATTTCCGAAGAAATCATAATTATTGATTTACCTTCCATTTTTATTTGATTCAATAAGTCGTATATTTCTTTTTTCGCCCCTACATCAACTCCACGAGTAGGTTCATCTAAAATTAATATTTTTGGATCTGTAAGTAGGGCTTTTGCTATTGCAACTTTTTGTTGATTTCCACCACTTAAGTTTTGAACTTTATGGTAGAGAGAAGGTGTCTTTATATCCATTTTTTCCTTATATTCTGATGCCACTTCATATTCCTTTTTCTTATCTATTTTTAAAAATGTTTTAAATTTTTCTAATGCTGAAATTGTCATATTATTTTTTACATCCATCATTAGAATCAACCCATCGCCTTTACGATCCTCTGATACGTAGCATATCCCATGTTCCAAGGCTTCCTTGGGAGTTTTACATTCTATTTCCTTGCCTTCTAATATGATTTTACCTTTTTCTTTTTTGTAAACTCCATATAATGTTTTGGCTAGTTCAGTCCTACCTGCCCCTACCAATCCTGAAACTCCCAAAATTTCCCCTTCTTTTAAAACAAAATTAATATCATCTATATATTCATTGCTTAAATTTTCAACTTTTAAAACCTCAGCTTTAAAGTCTGTCTTTATATAAGGAAATTGTTCATCTAAAGTCCTTCCAACCATTAGACGAATAATTTCATTTTCATCTACATCTGATACTTCTTTTTCAGCAACATATTGTCCATCCCTTAAGACTGTAATTTTTTCACAAACATTAAATACTTCATTTAGTCGATGAGATATATAAACGATTCCTTTTTTATCTTTTTTAAGTTCATCGATTACCTTAAACAAACTTTCCACTTCTTGGTCAGTCAATGTATCTGTAGGCTCGTCCATAATTATTATATTTGCATTTAAAGAAAGGGCTTTAGATATTTCAACCATCTGTTGTTGAGCTATAGATAATGTATTTACTTGTGTCGTTGGTTTTATATTTATATTTAACTTTTCCAAAATATCCTTGGATTGATTAATCATTTCTTTCTTATTTAGCCTACCTGTAGAAAACTTTATTTCTCTTCCTAAGAATATATTTTCATATACTGTTAAATATGGTATTAGATTTAATTCTTGGTGAATAATCGCTATACCCTTGTCTATAGCATCTGTAGGTGATAATATTTTTTCTTCCCTATCATTTAAAAATATCTGCCCTGAATCCATTTCATAGACCCCAGATAATATTTTCATTAGGGTACTTTTTCCTGCACCATTTTCTCCAATCAACCCCATAGCCTCGCCTTCATATATTGCAAAGTCCATATTATCTAGAGCTTTAACTCCTGGAAAGCTTTTTGATATATTTTTCATTCTCAATATTGATTTTCCCATAATATCCTCCTATAACTAAAGGTTCCGTGATTTTTACCTTTTAAACTCTTCAACTTCTTTTCTCGTTGGAAGTGAACTTTGAGCTCCTACTTTTTGAATGGATAAAGCTGCTGTTTTCTGACCCATTTCAATAGCCTGTCTAATATCTTGATTCTTTAAATATGAAGATGAAAACCCTCCAATAAAACTATCCCCTGCTCCTGTTGTATCTACAACATCCACTTTGTAAGCATCAAAGAATTCATGTCCTTTAGAATTAACGTGTAGTACTCCTTTACTTCCCAATGTAACAACTATTTCTTTTGCACCTTTATCTAATAAGACTTGGGCTGCTTCTAAGATAGAGTTATCATCGGTAATATCTATTTTAGACATTCTTTCTAGTTCATGTTCATTAGGGATGAGAATATCAACATTTTTTATAATTTCATCATCTAATTCTTTAGCTGGTGCTGGATTTAATATAGTTGTTTTCCCTAGGCTTTTTGATATTTTCAAACCTTCCTTCACTGTTCCAAGGGGAATTTCCAACTGGAATATTACAATTTGAGCTTCTTTAAAAGCATTATAATGTTTTTTTAAGTATTGTCCATCTACCTGGCTATTAGCTCCCGGAATTACTACAATATTGTTATTTCCTTTCTTATCCAAATTGATAACTGCAATACCTGTGGAAGATTCTGCTGCCTCTATATGAGTTGTATTGACTCCCGCTTCTTTCATAGACTGGATTAACGTTTTCCCAAAGCCATCATCTCCAACTTTCCCTAAAAATATTACATTATTATTTAATTTAGCAATGGCAACTCCCTGGTTAGCACCTTTTCCTCCTGGAATTTGTAATAATTCTTTACCTAAAAGGGTCTCTCCAACTTTTGGAATTTCATCTGTTTTAACAACTAAATCCATATTCATACTTCCCACTACTGTTATTATTGGATTCATTAAGCACTCCCCCTTTCGATTAGTTCAGTTTTTAGTACTTTAGTTAAGCTTATGTCTTCTTTATTAATTATACTTATCAACATATTCACTGCTTCCATTCCTATATTATATATAGGTTGTTTCATCGTTGTTAGTGAAGGATCTAGATATTTAGAAATATGGATATCGTCAAAACCAATTACCCTTACTTCCTCTGGCACTTTAATCTTTTTTTCCTTAAGGGCTTTAATGGCACCAATGGCTATTAAATCATTTCCGCAACAAAGTCCATCTATTTTAGATTGTTTTAACAAGGTTATAGCCCCCATATATCCCGAGTCTATGGTATATCGTTTAAGAAATATTTTCTCATCTTCTATCTTTAATCCATTATCTAAAAGAGAGTTTTTATATCCTTTTAAACGTTCAGCAGATGGCTTATTTTTATTATCTGAAGATATAAATCCTATATTTTTACATCCTTTTTTAATAAGATAAGATGTTGCATTATATGCCCCCTGCTCATTGTCTACAGTAATACGCCCAACCTTTTTATTAATATCTATATCCCTATCTACAAGTACCATAGGTATATTAAACTTTTCCATGGATTTTTTAATACTTCCTTCTGATGCTGTCATTATAATTCCATCTACCATTTTCTCTTGCAGAATATATAAATATTTTTCTTCTTTTGTTTCCTTGTTATCTGAGTTACAAATAATAACAGAGTAGCCTTTCTTCTCGGCCGCATCTTCTGCTCCCCTTGTTAATTCAGAGAAAAAAAGGTTCATAACGTCTGGCATGATAATTCCTATAGTTTTAGTTCTTCTTGTTTTAAGACTTTTTGCAACACCATTTGGTATATAACCTTCCCTTTCAACAATTTCCAAAACCCTCTGCCTAGTTGCATCACTTATATGCTGATCTTTACCATTAATAACCTTAGACACTGTTGCCGTCGAAACCTTTGCTATTTCTGCAATTCTTTTTATAGTCATTTTAGTCACTACCTTTTCTGAAACTAGGTAAACGATTACCTAAATA
>DATGTQ010000253.1 GCA_035301805.1 Tissierellales bacterium | reverse complement strand
CTACATATTCTAATTTAGATATAGCATCTCGTCTTGCATTTTCTCTAACATAGCATTTTTCTCTTAGTCTTTCGTCATCAGATATCTTTCTTAACATTTCTTTAGCCATCTTTAATGTTTCACTCCCTTCTATAAGTAGATTTAATAAGTCTTCCATTCCAGGCTCTCTATTCCCACATAATTTCATATCTTATCATAATATTTACTTCACACTATATTCAATACCCTTATTATCCTCTCTGCTACATCTTCTAAGAGAAACCCTGCATTTTCCATAGCTTCTTCAAGAGTCATAGGTTTATTAACTATTGAAAAAATACTATCTATGCCTTTTTCATAAAGTATATTAGCATCTTTCCCTATTCCACCTGCTATAGCAATAACTGGCTTATCATACTTTTTAGCAATCTTTGCTACCCCATAAGGAGTTTTGCCATACTGAGTCTGGCTGTCTATCATTCCTTCACCTGTAATGACTAAATCTGAATCCTTAATCTTTTCTTCTAAATTTGTTTCTTTAGTAACAATACTAATTCCCCTTTCAAGTTTTCCATCTAAAAAAGAAATAAGAGCTGCCCCCATACCTCCTGCCGCACCGGCACCAGGATATTGGAGTATAGATATCCCAAAAGTATCTTCTATAGTTTTTCCAAAGTTCCCTAATTTCCTATCTAAAACTTTCACCATAGTTTTATCAGCACCTTTTTGGGGACCGAAAATATAAGAAGCTCCCTTTTCACCTATAAGAGGATTATCTACATCACAAGCAATAGTAAATTCACATTCTCTTATACCTTTATGTAATTCGCTTAAATCAATACTTTCCACTTTATCTAAATCTTCTGCCCCAAATCCTATACTTTCTCCATTAGAATCTAATAATTTTCCACCTAACGCTGCTACCATACCAGCACCACCATCATTTGTAGCACTTCCCCCTATACCGATAATTATATTTTTATAACCTTTTTCTAAAGCATCTTTTATAAGCTGTCCTGTTCCAAAACTTGTAGTCTTCATTGGGTTACGCTCTTCTTTGCTTAAAAGATCTAGCCCTGATGCCGCAGCCATTTCTATTACAACAGTTTTCCCATCACCTAAAACCCCATAAAAAGAATCTATATCTCTCATAAGGGGATCCTTAACTTTTACACTTACAATTTTACCTTCTGTAGCTTCTACAAGAGACTCAACTGTACCTTCACCACCATCTGCCATAGGTACTTTTATAGTCTCTATATTTTTATCTACCCGTTTAATTCCCCTTTCAATAGCCATAGCAACCTCTTTAGCAGACAAACTTTCTTTAAAAGAATCTGGTGCAATAAGAATTTTCATTTAAATTTTCCTCCCAATATTTATTATTAATAAAGCTATGAGTATGCAGAATTACCTACTCATAGCTTTATATTTTAACTAAGTTCTGGCCAATAATCTTTATTTGCTTCAATTAAAGCATCTAATACTTCCCTTGCTTTTTTAGCAGAAACTACTGTCCTATTTAATGTTAATGCTTGTAATGCCTTTTCATAAGATCCCTCAAAATAAGCATCTACAGCTAATTTCTCATAAGCTAATTGAGATTCCATTAGCCCTTTGTAGAATGTACCTACATTCCCAACTGCTAAAGGACGAGGCCCATTAGAAGTCATTACTGCTGCTACTTCCACCATTGCATCGTCTTGAATATTTGATATAATACCATTGTTTTCAACAATTACAATATATATACCTTTTTTATTATATGCTATAGATTCTGCTA
Organism: Tissierellales bacterium; assembly: GCA_035301805.1. NCBI lineage: Bacteria > Bacillati > Bacillota > Tissierellia > Tissierellales > Tissierellales bacterium. The sequence goes on along the minus strand of DATGTQ010000253.1, from coordinate 5,206 downwards.
ACTCTATTATAAATTCACTATGGGCATCATTATGAACTAATACAGAATCTTTAGAAGTACCAGCTTCTGCTACTCTTCTACATTCATCAAAAATTCTTTTTTCCCTACCATCTATAACTTCATTAGCTCTAGTATAGTTTGGATCTAAGTGAGATAATTTATAGTCTGGGTAGTAATAATATTGTAAATATGTGTTAGGTAGATAATCTGGAAAATCACTAACCATATCTTTAACCATTCCATAGGTATCTAACCAAGATTGGTCCCTTTGCTCAGCATCTACTGGTGCAAAGCCATCCTTTAGGATTATTTCTCTAAGTTCTGGTAATAAATCCTCTCCATCTTTATCATATAAATGAGTAAACCAACCAAAATGATTTAGTCCAAAATATACAGGCTCAAGTTCACTAGACTCCACTCCTAATATTTTACCATAAGACCTTAGTAGATTGACAGGTTGATCACATATATTCAGCAACCTTTTATCATCATGAAACACTCTATTTGTAGCCTCAGCTACTATAGCAGCTGGATTAGTATAATTTAATATCCAAGCATCTTTAGAATATTTACGAATGTCTTTTATTGTTTTTATCATATCCCTTATAGACCTAAGACCATAAGCAAAACCTCCAGGCCCACAAGTTTCTTGTCCAATTACACCAAGACTTAAAGGTATTTTTTCATCCTTTTCACGCATTTTCAAGCCACCAGTTCTCATTTGCATAAATACAAAATCAACATCTACATATGCTTCTTCTACTTTAGTAGTATAACTAAAGTCTAAACCTTGATAATTTTCTTCAAATAATATTTTAGCAAACTCTCCGATAACCTTTTGGCGTTCTTTATCTATATCAAATAAAACCAACTTTTTAATTGGAAATCTATCTTTCATCTTACATAAACTTTGCAATAGTCCAGGTGTCCAGGTACTACCTCCACCAACTATTGTAACATTAAACTTTTTCAATTAAATACCCTCCCTTTATTTCTATAAACATTGAATTTATGAATTTCTCTTTAGTTCATTATCAACAGATTTTTTCACCTTGGAAACTGAAGGTCCATAAATAATTTGAATATCTTTTTCGCTAGGTTTAACTACACCTGCAGCTCCTGTTTTTTTGAATCCAGCTTCCTGAACTAAGTTCATGTCTTTCACTACAACACGAAGTCTTGTAATACAATTACTAATAGCTTCAATATTTTCTTTACCACCTAAATATTTAATAATTTCTACAGCCCTTAAATCCATATTTCCCTCATCTATTACTACATCTTTCTCATCAAAATCAAAATCTGCTTCTCTACCTGGAGTTTTTAAATCTTTTCTTTCAATAAGGAATTTGAAAACATTATAGTATATAAAAGCATAGGCAACTCCAATTAATAATGTAATATACCATTTAGTCTCAGGTTGTAGTGCACCAAAAACAAGTAAATCTATAACCCCACCTTGAGTATTACCAATAGCAACTCCAAATAAATGATTTAACATAAAAGATAAACCTGCTAATAGAGAATGAGCTAAATATAAGATTGGAGCTACAAATAAAAATGAAAACTCAAGAGGTTCTGTAATTCCTGTAACCAAAGAAGCTAATGCTCCTGCAGTTAATATACCTTTAATTCTTTGTTTATTCTCAGGTTTAGCAGTTCTATACATAGCTAATGCAGCTGCAGGTAATCCAAACATCATTACAGGTATCTTTCCTTGTGCTAAGAAACGGGTTGCTTCTGTTGAAAAAGACACTGTATTAGGATCAGCTAGCTGCGCAAAATAAATATTTAAAGCCCCAGCAATACTTTCTCCACCAATAACCATTTCACCACCAACAGGAGTAAACCTAAACATTGCATTAAGTATATGATGTAATCCAAAAGGTATTAATAATCTCTCAAAGAATCCAAATAGAAATGTACCAAAATATCCTAACTTAGAAATTCCAAAACCTACTTTTTGAATAACTCCGCCTATAGGTGGCCATACTACAGGAATTAATAAACCTATTAATGCAAAAGTTACAGTTGTAATAATAGGTACAAAACGAGTTCCACCAAAGAAACCTAAATAGTCAGGAACTTCAATGGTATAAAATCTGTTATGCAACTCTGCTACTATAATTCCTACAATTATACCTCCAAATACACCTAGTTCAAGGGTTTGTATTCCCAATGTCATACCTTGACCAGCTTCTCTCATGTCCTCTGCTAAAGCTAAAACATCTTTGTGGACAAGAACCGCATTAATTGTAACATTCATTATTATATATCCAACAAACCCTGAAAATCCTGCTACAGCTGTTTCATCCTTTGCAAGGCCTATAGCTAATGAAATAGCAAACATTACTGGCAAGTTACCAAAAATCGCCCCAGTTATAGCTTTAGTAAAAGTAAATATTAATTGCAACACATTATTACCTAAGAAAGGCATTTTAGCTATAACATTTGGATTTGAAAATGCTGAACTTATTCCTAAAAATATACCAGCAAAAGAAATCAATGCAATAGGAAGCATAAATGCTTTACCTAATCTTTGAAAATAATTACTTATTCCTTTTTTTGTCATCTAAATCCTCCTTACATAAGGTACTAACCTATTTTTAATTTATCAAATATATGAAGATTGTCGACAAATCTATTATTTAATTGTATTATATATGTATAACGACACTATGGAAACCGTTTTACTCTAATTAGAAACTGTTTTCACTAACTGAAAATTTTTCATTTTGTGAAACTTTTTTCATAACCTTAGGATATTCATTACTTATAAAGTTTAGGGGAGTGATCTTTTGAATTTTTTTGATTATGTTGAAAAGCATATAGACCGTTTAAATAAAAATGAGACCTATCTACTTAATTACTTTATTGATAATTCAAGAAAAATAAAAGATATGAAAATAAAAAATGCCTCAGAAGAGGTATTCGTATCTCCAGCTACTATAGTCCGGTTTTGTCAAAAATTAGGTTTCAGTGGCTTTACAGAGTTTAAAAATAGTTTATGGTCCACTATAGAACAACAGAGCCAAGAGAAAGTTTTAAAAGAATCTAATATAACTAAGTCAAATATTTTTGACGACGTATCAAAAACTATGAATCTAATTAGCGAAACTATTATTGACGATATTATTAAGCTCATATATGAAAGTAAAAGGATAGACTTTTATGGAGAAGGATCTTCTAGAATAGTTTGTGAAGAAATGACAAGGAGATTTAGATTAGTAAAAAAACAAGCCTATTTTTACGATGATACCAGCCTAATGTATCTATCAGCTTCCAATTTGAACCCTACAGATATAGCTTTTTGTGTATCTATGTCTGGAGAAACTTCTCAAATATTAAAAGCAGCAAATATTGCAAAAACAACAGGTGCAACTCTTGTATCTGTAACTAATATGAGCAATAATAGTTTATCTAATATTGTAGATAAAGCATTGTTTGTAACTTCCACTAAATATGAATTAGGTGATATGAATTTTGTATCTAGAATCCCCGCTCTAGTAACTTTGGAATATATATTTAATAGGTATATAGAAGAATATTCTTAAGTAAGGATTCTAATAACTAATTTTCCTAGCCGTAATAAAAGACTTTGCAATAAATAATAAATCTCCTGCACAATCAACTAACATTACCAGTTCATTGCTTCAGAATAACTACATTTCCATATATCTAGCTTAGCTCAATATTTAAGCAATTAAGTATTGGAATAGGTAATAAATATATAAAAATACACTATAATAAATAATATCAAAAGCATCATTTCATAAAAATTGATGAATTAAAATATTAGGTTAGAGTTTCCTCCAGCCTAATATTTTATCTAGTAATAACAGCTATACTAATCTACATTAATTGGTATTAATCTGGATACTTGCCCCGCCAAATTTTGTATAGGCATAGTTTGTAGATATATCTTACCTGGCCCTGTCAATGTGGTCAAAAATAATCCCTCTCCACCAAATAATACGTTTTTCATTCCATTAATGGTTTCAACATCAAAACTTACAAATTGTTCAAACATTGCCACATGACCTGTATCTACCTTAACTAACTCTCCTGATTCTAGATAGTATTCTTCAATATGTCCATCCATTTCAAGAAAAACTATTCCCGGACCCGTTATTTTTTGAAGAATAAACCCTTCTCCTCCAAATAATCCGGCAGCTAATTTCTTCTTAAAATATACTTCTAAAGTAACTGATTCTTCACTGGCTAAAAAAGCATCTTTCTGAGCAATTACACTTTCTCCAGCCTTTAATTCTAAAGCTAAAATTTTACCTGGAAAAGAAGATGGAAAAGCTATAGTGCCGGGTCCTCTATTAGATGTAAAGGTATTTAAGAATAAAGATTCACCTGAAAACATTCTTCCTAATCCACCCATCAAACCACCTTTCATATTGGTACCCATTTTTATATTATCTGACATCCATGCCTGATCTGACTTTATTAAACTTTCCATTTTTGGCCCCGTTCTTGCTATCTAGTTATTAAAAATTATTGGCACATTTAATTTCCAACTTAAACTTAGAACTTTTATGTTATTTGGATCTTTAATATATCCTTTATTAAATAGTATTCCCATAGCTTTAGTACTAAGAACAGTAGTATTTTTAGTATTTAGATATGTTTCAACTAATAAAAGTATCTGTGGCTTTTAATGTTGAAATCTTATCATATTTTAATTTAAATATATGATGTCCTACAGTTAAGATTTCTTTTAGTGCATATTTTTCAAACGTTAATTTAATTAAAAAGGGATAATTAGCACTAGCTATCATCCCCTATAATTGTATATATTTAATTATCAAACCCTTTCTTTAATTTTTCAATCTCCTCTTTAGTAAGCCCCGTTAGTTTAATAATTTCATCTATACTAAGCCCTATTTCTATTGCCTTAATAGCTGTTTTTTCTTTATTCTCTTCTATTCCCTTTTCCATACCTTTTTCTATTCCCTTTTCTATTCCTTTTTCTATTCCTTTTTCCATTCCTTTTCTCTCTGCATATTTTAATCTAGATATGGCATCCCGTCTAGCCTTCTCTCTAGCATAATATTTCTCTCTTAGTCTTTCATCAGCAGATATCTTTTCTAACATTTCTTTAGCCATCTTCAATGTTTCACTCCTTTCCATAAGCTGATTTAACAGTTCTTCCGTCCCAGGCTCTCCTATTCTCTTCATAAATGTTAACCATAGTTCT
>DATGTQ010000252.1 GCA_035301805.1 Tissierellales bacterium | reverse complement strand
AATAGATCCTTCATTTTCTCTAGACTATTTACCTTTCCAGAAACCTTTACTCTACAGGGTTCTTTTATATTAGCTTTTAATATTTTTACATCCTCCACAGTAGCCGCACATCCACCGATACCCCATCCACTGGACTGTTTTACCCAATCAATTCCAGCTTCATAGGCCAATTGTGTAGCTCTAACTTTTTCTTCTTCATTTAAAAAACCGAATTCTAACATGGCTTTTACAACTATTCCAGATTCATGGGAAATCCTTACTATCTCTTTCATTTCTTCAAAATATTCTTTTTCATTTCCCCCTATTAATAAGCCTGGATTTGGTGGGAAATCAAACTCATCAGGACTTATTTTTATTAATTCTTTTAAAGCAGCTAGTTTCATAGTCAATGTATCATTTGCCATAGGAAAGTTTAATGTAGTAGCCACCTTTATACCAGTTCCTTTTAAAAATTCTTTAGCTAATGGTACATAATATGGTGCAACCATTGCTGCATCAAATTCATATTTGACGCAAGTTTCTAAATGTTTTAGCATTCCATCTCTAGTTAAGTCTGGATTTACATTTGTATACTGTATTGCTTTTGCTATTTCTTTCTTATTGTTAAAGTCTATCATAATTTACCTCCTGTTATATGTTGTTTCATGAAACCTTTCATGTATTATGTTAGCATATTAATTTTACAATTTCAAGAGTAAATATAAATTTGTTTTTTTATCTATAAAAAATACTCCCCTTACAATAAACAGTTTTTTAAACTATCCATTGTAAGAGGAATATATCATTACAATTCTTATGTCTTTATTAGTTTATTTAATTCTTTTTCGATACTTTCAATACCTTCTTTTATATTTAAATTCCCTTTTAATACATTCATTATTTCTTTAGATATTACATGATTGTATAGATAGTTTCTCCCCATATCTCTAATTTTTATATTTGGTAGAATTCTTTTTCTACTTTTTCTATAACTTTCTAAAACATCATATTTCCATGGATAAATATTTTCTAATTCGCTTCCTTCATAGTATGATTTCTGTAATGTTGATCCTCCCAATAAAAGTAAGGGTACTACTGTCTGCTCACCGCTACACCAGGAAATAAACTCTTCCATTTCCTCTCTATTTTCACTGTATTTATTTATACCTAAGCTCCATCCACCTAAAACTGGTGTATCCCCAGGAATTTGTGCTACTCCCAAGTTTCCAGCTACCTTAGACTTTGTATAATCATTTAAATCCATCGCATAAGAATCATATAATATAGTCATGGCAGCCTTACCCCTTTTAAAGAAATCCACTACTTCATCCCAGGAATTTAAAGAATCAGTTGGCGAGTATTTATATGAGCTTATTAGGCTTTCTAAGGCTATATAAGAATTTTTATTATTTATAATTACATTTCCTTCCCTATCAAAAACATCACTTCCATAGGACCATAACCTATTTAAATAGTTTATGGTAGTATATATATTTTCGCCACTAACCATAGATGCCCCATAGGATATTGGTGATCTTGGATTAAAAGATTTAGTAAAGAACTCAGCTACTATGTTAAATTCTGCCCATGTACTTGGTACCTCTAGGACTCTATCATAGGTTAATTCAAAATATCTTTTCATTTGTTCATTTTCAAACAAATCTTTTTGATAAAATAAAAGTTGGGTTCCTGACATAATAGGTATAGTATGATAATCTCCATTATAAAGACCACATTGTTGTTCTATTCCAGAGATAAATTTATTAAAATTTATTTTCTCTTCCCCAAAGGAAGCCAAAATTCCCTTTTTAATCACTTCTTCAATCCATATAATATCCATCATCAAACCATCATAAACCTGATTTTTTTCATTGGTTATTCCATAAATTATATTTTCTAATTCATCATATTTAAATAAATCAAATTCAATATTTATACCTGTATTTTGCGTATATATCTGAGAAAGCATTTTTAAACTATTGGAAGTTGGACTATCATACATAGCCAATCTTAAAGTGGATCCTGATTTAGTGCTATTTAACCCTTTATTAATTTTCCTATTATGTTTAAATTCTGCAAAAACACTTTCTATTAAGGGTTCATATGTTTTTGGCTCTTCAATGGCCTTAATTATTCTACCTATAATTTTTTCTGCTACCTTTTTTTGAGATAAGGCAATCTGACTAGGATAGCTACCTTCACCTTCTATCCAGTTACTATTCTTCACTGGTACAATAGCAATGTTCTCTTTGTTTAATAATTTTGCTGCCTTCTCTATTCCTTCGGCTATTAAGTAATTTCCAGCAATAAATCCTTGAATTTCACCATAATCACTTAAAAGTTCAAAGGCAGTTTTAAATCCCCGTTCCTTACTATAGTCAGTAAACTTTAAAAGATATTCATTATTATAATTCTTTTTATATATATCAATCAATTTTTCATTATAAAGATAGGATCCATCTAATATCATTCCTATATTATCTAAGCTCTGCTCCTTAAAAAAATTTATTGTTTCCTCAAAGGCATGAGCATAGTCTAGAAAAATTGCATCTCCATTAATTAGGGCATCTTCTCTAGGTGACACCACTAAAATAGGCACATTTCCTTTTGAACTAATTAGATTTTTTCTACTGTTGATAACAGGCAAAAGAATAATACCATCTACACGTTGTTCTAAGCATTTGTCAATGGATTTTTGTTCAATAAACCTATTATCATAGGTAAAATTGAGTAAAACACTATATCCTCTTTCATATAACATAGACTCTATATAAGATATTAGAGCTGTAAATTCTGGATTAATTGGATTTGGTAAAATCAAACCTATAAGACCACTCTTATCTCTTTTTAAGCTTCTAGCATTAGCATCTGGCCTATATCCTAATTCCTTCATTGCTATTTCTACCTTATTAATTAAATCAAGGTTTTTAGTTTTTCCATTTAATACATTTGATACTGTTCCTATAGAAACTCCTGCTAAAGCAGCAACTTCCTTAATAGTAGCCAATTAAACTCACCTCGTTAAACGTTTCATCTTGACTCATGATACCATAGGAGATAAAAAAACACAAGAATATCTATTATTTTATGCCCACAGATAATAAAAAGAGTACTGCCAATGAG
>DATGTQ010000251.1 GCA_035301805.1 Tissierellales bacterium | reverse complement strand
ATACATTTTCTATATCTTCTACTGATGGTTTCTTAGAGTCATCAAATAACAGATTTCTAAGTTGTTCTTGAACTGTGTGATTTTTTAATTTTGGTTCAATTAAATAAGAATATCTCTTAGCCGGAGTTATAGTTTCTGTTGTTTGTAAATTTCCTGTTATCTTATTTACATCAAATGTATAGTCTAATTTAACAAATGATATTCTCCATATATCAGTATTTTCTGAATATAGTGCTACAACTGCTGCATCTGCACCTGTATCTTTTAAATGCTTAGCTATAAAGTTTCTCTGCATAGTTCTAGCCTTGTCTGGTGAATACTTTAATTTAACTATAGATGCTAATATTATTTTTCTATTTTCATCTCTATATTTACCTATATCTTTAACATAGTCTATATAGTTTTCATATATACCTTCATCTTCTTTTTGTGCTATTGAATTTATTCTATCTTTTGATTCTAAATTTAATAGATTTATAATAAATTTAGAAAATTTAGTTTCATCAAACATTTTCATTTCATTAAATATTTCATTTAGCATAGTATCTTTATTGTCCATAATTTATCTCCTTTACAATAAATCTAAAGATAATACGACTTCTGTGTTATAATCTTGTATTTCTTCTTTAGTCTCTGAATTCTTAATATATGAATCTGGCACTAAATCCCATATTGTATTAAATATTTCTATAGGATCTGCTATACCTTTTATCATCTTTACAATTTCTTTACCTATGGCTGATGGTATGGCTCCATCTTCAAATAAATCCATTAATTTATGTATTTTACTTATTTCATTCTCTGTAAACTTTGGATATGCATTTAAGGCTTTAAGAGTTTTTATTATAGTCTTATCATGGCTCTTACCTTCTTTTCTAATAGGTGATATATCCATACTTTCCTCTTGTAAAGTTTTTACAAGTTCTTTTTTATTTTGTTCTAAATTTTCATAATAATTATTGCTTATCTTATGATATTTCTCTTCTTTATCTGACTCCATAAGCTTCATTGCATCTAAGAATGTCATTTCTCTTGAAATACTTTGATCTGATATAAAGAATCGCTTCATATATCCTTTTCTAAAGAATGTAAGTGTTCCATCTTCATCTAAATACTTAGCACTTCTTATTTTTCTAGGATAATTTTTTATTTTAATAAATAAAGCTTCATTCTCATCTCTTAAATCTCTTATTATTTTTAAATATTTAAGAGTTGAATCTTCTTCAAAGTCTTCCTCTTCTAAACTTTCTTTACTATTAAGCTTATCATATAAAGTTTTTCCAAATATACCATAGGTATCAACTTCTTCATCTTCACTAAGATACTTAAAATCCTCTCCTAATGTATCATGGAATGCTTGTATTTTAGAAGTTATATTCTCTTCTAATGACATATGTTCTCCAACTTGAGCACTTGGGAAGAAGTTAAATACATATATATTATCATGTTTTGTTCCAACACGATTTATTCTACCTACCCTTTGCATTATTCGAGTTGGATTCCAAGGTAAATCATAGTTTACTATTACATTTGCTCTATGCAAACTTATACCTTCTGCTAGTATATCTGTAGTTACTAATATTCTAAAATCATTTTTCTGGTTAGTTTTAGAAACATCAGGATTAAAGTTTTCTTGTATAATATCTCTATCTTTATTTTTAGAACCACCAGTAAATAGTATTGTTTGGTTTTTAAAATGCATGTCTATATTTTTCTTTAAATATTCTGCAGTTTCTTTTGATTCAGTAAATATAAGTATTTTTGATTTTTTAAGAAGTTTATTATTCTTTAAATCATCTATAAATTTATCTAATTTAGGATCATTTTCTATAGGGTCCCACATTCGTCTTATTCGCTTTAAATTAGATAAATCAAATTCTAAATCTTCTATAAATGTGCTATTAAATTCCTCTGATTTAAACTTAAATGCATCTTCTTTATCAACAATAAAATCTAATTTTTCTTCTTCTCCATTATTCATTAGTTCATATACATTATATTTTTTACTAACATATACAACTCCAGATTTATACATTGATATGAAGTTTTCATAAGATTCTATAAATCTATCAAGAGTCTTATTAAAAGCGTAGAAACTACTTTCTAATCGTTTTAATAATATACCTTTCATAAATCCACCCATATTTTGTTGACCTGTTAATAAGGACTTATATTTAGGGGGAACTTCATTTAAGTATGTTAATGTTTTGTATCTTGAATAAGAAAGAACTTTTATTGTATCTAAGGTTTTATTAAATACTACTTCTATCTGATTATCAAACTCATACACTATTTTTTCAGGTGTGTTCAATGTTGGGAATGTTAATCCTTGTGACTTTAAATCTTTATCGTAATATTTTATAATTTCTTTTCTAGTTCTTCTTACCATAATATGATTAAGTACCTTTTCTCTTATCTCAGTTGATACTTCTTTAGATACTTCTAAATATTCTGGTGTTCCTTTGTCATATTTTTTTAATTTTTTTTCTAATTTTTTAAAGAATCCCTCTAAATCTTTCTGATTTGGTATTATATTAGAGTTCTTCCTATTTTGGAATAAGTATATTTGATTAGCAATATCACTAATATAGTTATTTTGTGGTGTAGCTGATATTAATACTACTTTTTTTCCATTACATATTTCATGTAACTTTGCATATGTATCATTATCATCATTTCTAAATCTATGTGCTTCATCTATAAATACATAATCATATGAATCTGCATCTATTTTTAATATAGAATCTAGTTTACCTAAAGATTCAACTTTTGCAGATACATCAAATTCCCATAACACTCTTTCCCAGTTTTCTTTAAGGACTGGTGGACATATTATAAGCTTTCGTCCTCTTAATCTTTTTGCTAGCATCGCACCTATATATGTTTTACCAAGACCAACTACATCTGATATAAATACTCCATTATATGTTGATAGTATTTTTTCT
>DATGTQ010000250.1 GCA_035301805.1 Tissierellales bacterium | reverse complement strand
CTTACTTATAAGGGAATAGACTCTCAATAGAAGTGGATACTACATTACGTATTACTGCGTCGGATGTTAGGGGAGTGGAGGTGACAGCGGAAGGTAGTAAGAATACTAAGTTTGTAAGTAAGCCAAATCAAATGCATCATTTTGCAACAAATAAAAGTTCAAAGTATACGAATCAGTTTGAAAATATTACAAATAGATATGGGTTAGATTTGGATGATGTTTGGAATAAAGAATTAATGCCACACCAGGGTAGGCATCCATATGCCTATCATGATTATGTGCCTGATAATATGAAAAAATTTGATAAGGTAGCAAATGGAGATGTTAATAAATTTTTAGCCTTATTTGATCAAATGAAGCAAAAGATAATTAACAACCCAGAAATGTTATATAAAGATTATTGGTTAAAAAAATAGGAAACAGGAGAAAAGTTATGAAATTTTATAAATTAATATATGATTATGAGAATGATGATAATTATATTAATTGTTCAAAAGTTAATTTAAAAAGAGTAAATGAATACACTGTGTGTAATGGGACTTATGTTAATGAATGGGAAAAGGATATAATATTTGATTATGATCCAAAGGAAGCAAATATTAAGACTGACTATATAGGTAATGTATATGGATGGTTAATAGTTTCAAAAAGGTTTAGAGATGTCACAAAAATGCTAATTGAAGATTCTATTCAATATCTAGATGTGGGAATAAGGGATATATCTAATAAAAATATTGATATCTCTTATAGAATTGCAAATGTTATTGATGTTGTTGATGCGATTGATTTAAAAAGATCAAAATATGATGAATTTGATTTAGGTGATGAAAAAGTGTTTTCATTTGAAAAATATGTATTAAAAGAGATTGTAATTGCAGGGCATCATATATTTAAATTAAAAGATGATGAGATTCCAACATTTGTTTCAGAAAAAATTAAGAATTTGATACAAGTTAATAATTTGACAGGGTTTAAATTTCTAGAAGTAGAGGTTTATTAGATATAAAGAAGTGTATTATTTAAAGATAGTATGTTAAGTATATAAACAATGTATGTTCCATAATCTCCAGTATGGAAGCTCCAATAACAAGTAGTGTTTCAATAGAACAAGTTATGGCAACTCAAACTAAACGCCTAGCATCTGGTGCAGTCGGTTCAATAGCATCAAATGTCCTTATAGATGAATACGATATGAATCCATATATAGCAATGGGAATTAATAATATTACTTATAGTGGGCTAGAAACTATAGGCAATATAGAGTATGTTAATGGATTTGGTGCTAAGCCTGTGGAAGCTGCGTCTATGGATAGAAAAAAACTAGATACAAGCATTCTTGATAGGGATAAAAAGTCTATGACTGATGCTGATTTAAGAGAGTTGAGGGAAATTGCAAAACAGATGGATCCAACCCCAGAGAATGCTATTAGAATTGGTTCCGAAAAAACCTGGAATGAATTCTAAAAAATAACCCTTCATTTGACTTAAATAAGAGTGCCAAGGATTATATAAGGTTAATCACCGATACTAATCCTTGGCTAGATGGGAAACCAGGAGTTCCTAATAAATTACCCGCTGGGACAAAAGTTAGGATGGCAATGTCGTTAGGGCAAAGTGACTTAAAACCAGGAGGATGGGCAACCGTAGATGAAATAACTAGTATTGATGATGTTAAGAATAAGCTAGCAATAATGCGTGAGTTTAAGGAGGATATTGACAGAATTAATATATATGAAATAATCGAGGGGCTTCCTGTGCAAGAAGGGGCGGTGGGAGCCCAGGTTGATTTATTAGACAATGCTTATTTACCAGGAGGTGGTAGTCAAAAAGAACTTATGGTACCCAAACATTTAAGAAATAATTATTTGAAAAAAGTAGATGAAATAATTTTAAGGTAATGGGGGATAAAATATGATTAAAGATTTTAGTATTACTGAAACAACAGTAAGTTGGATGCAAAGTGACAAATTAAATAAGGTTGAAAAGCATAAAATAGATGATGCTAAATACTTTAAAAATGAGAAATTAATAATTGTTTTCTACTATGATAAAAATGATATGTTACCATGTATGATTGGATATAACGTTGATGGGACAGAAAGGTTTTATTTCAAATCAAAAGATGAATTTGGGGTCGATAGTTTTGCTAATAAGTCTAGAATGGATATTCCTGTTGTTGGATTGATGAAAGAAGGGGATGTATATACAGATTATTATTTTGAGGTTGACCCGAAAGATGGTTCATTAGATAGATATGGTAGAGCATATTAATAACATATAATGCTGTACCATAGCCATGATTGACTTCTATGTGCTTTTTCGTATCTATATTAGGGTTCTATAATGTTATAAGTTAGTAATTATTTAAGAAGGTTTAGTAGTATGAAAATCTTAAGAATCAGATATAGAATGGGCATAGTATGTACAGATTAAATTAAGAAATATATAGTATTAGCTTTCAAGGCTATAACAGTGTGAGAATGTTATGGCCTTGCTTATGTCTTATAAGAATCTAATCCAGAATTATATTATACAATAGATAATGCAAGTACAATAATCTCTAGTATGGAGCCCCAATTGCAAGTGGTGTTCCAATAGAACAAGTTATGGCAACCCAAACTAAACGTATGGTCTCTGGTACAGCTGGCTCAGTAGCATCTAATGCTCTTATGGATAGATATGATTTAAATTCATATACAGCTATGGGAATTGGAATGGGATTAGTGGCCTTACTTGTGAAGGAATAAATTATAGAGAGAATATGGATTATGTTAATGGATTTGGTGTTAAACCAGTAGAATCTATGGAAAATGTTAAGATGAATTCTAAGGTTGAAAAATTAACTAGCGATAGTGTTAAAAAGATAATTAATGATATGATTGTAGATGAGTTTTCTAAATTGTTAAATCCGAAAAAAGTGCTTACAGATGAGGAACACTTACAATGATTAAATGGTATTGAAAGTATATATGAAGGTAACAGGCTTGATTATGATCCAACTGAATATAAAGTTAATTGGGATTGTGAGATAGATGATGCATATAAAAAGTTTGATACTCCAGATGATAGATATGGTAAAATTATACATAAAATAGATAAATCCTCGGATATAAGACTTCCTGAAGATGTTTCAACCCCGGGGAACTATCCATATACAGGAAGGGGATTTACGAGAAGTCGAAATATTGTATTGCCTGAACGGAAATAAGCAGAACGGGAATATATCCATGGTGATTTATTAAATATCTGCGATGCTAAAACAGGAAAAGTGGTGGAATAGTATAAGTTTAAGAAAAGTATGCTTAATTCCAGTGTAATATATAGCAAGCAATATAGCGAATAGTAATGCTAAAATAGGTAAATATACCGGTACTTTTATATATGAAACCAATGGAGTAAAAGTAAATTATGTAAAATTTCAAGAGTGGAAGTACCTTATGGAGAAGGGGGAAATTGTTAAAGATTAATTTACTAGGTAGGATATTTATATAAACTAAGTTAAAGCATTATTTTTAGGTCGATGCTTTGATTGTATATGAAAACCCTGGTTAGACCGGGGGATATTTATTAGTAGATTAAATTTTGTTAATTTGATACCATAGGATAGTAAAAGATTT
>DATGTQ010000249.1 GCA_035301805.1 Tissierellales bacterium | reverse complement strand
TTTCAACATTTCATCTGTTGCAAATTGTTTCATATCTGAATCACCAAAAGATAGTTCAATACCGTTTTCCTCTAAACCATAATAATATACTTTTCCTGGTTCTAACTCATCTTTTTGGATTCTTTCAATAGTATCATATATAGATAGACCTACTTTTTTTACCATACTAGCTACTATTACATCAGGATTAATATACCTTTGATCAGTATCTACTCCTATAGCATATTTGCCAGATTCTTCTGCTGCTTCGAATACTCCTTCTCCTGTTTTACCTGCCACTTGGTAAACAATATCAGCTCCTCTTGAATAAAGTGCTAAGGCGCTTTCTTTTCCTTTTGCCGGGTCTTCAAAATCTCCTGCAAATATGGTTTCAACTTCTACTTCTGGGTCAATATATTTAGCTCCCGCTTCATATCCAACTTTAAAGTTCCTTATAACTGGTAAATCAACTCCACCAACCATTCCTATAACTTTATCTTCATCAATTCCTTCTATGGACGTTTCTTGAGTCAACATAGCTGCAAAAGCTCCCGCTAAAAAAGATCCTTCATTTTCTACATAACTTATGGTTGTTAAATTATCAATTCCTTCAATTTCATTGTCTACATATATATAATTTACTTCTGGGAATTCTTCTGCTACTTCTTGTACAACTTCATAAAATTCAAAACCGACAACTGCTACTATAGGAGCATATTCTGAAGCTTGTATTAGTTGGTCATTAAATAATGATGGATCATTTTTACATTCATAAACTTTGTACTCAATCCCTAAATCTTCTTTAGCCTTTTCTACACCTTCATGAGATGAATCATAGAATGAACGATCCCCTAACCCTCCAGCCACTACTAAACCTACCTTATCATAAGACTTTTCCTTTGATTCTTCCTTAGGCTCACCTTCTTCTTTATTCCCGCACCCTACTAAAAAGCTAGAAACTAATAAAACTAATACCAATAATAATGATAATCTCTTTTTCAAACAGACCCCTCCTTAGTTTAATATTTATTCATTTTTACTAATGCTTTTTTCTTCTTGTAAACCCTCTAAATCTTTTATTAAAATATTATTATTATAAACTTCTATTAAATTCTTTTCTTTTAATTGTTGGAGAATCCTATTTATACTTCTTTGAGTTACGACAAATTGATTACTTAATTGTTCCTTATCAAAAGTTATTTCTATCCCATTAGGCTTTTCTGTCCCATTTTCCATGCTACTAATTATATAATTACATATTCTATACTTAAGAGAATATAAGGTATCTTCTCCTGCTTTCTTTGATAAAGCATAGAACCCATCACATAGAGTTTTAGCCATATATAAGGAAAAATATCTATCTTTTTCAATCCACTGTAAAAAATCATTTCTATGGAGTCTAATTAATTCTAAGTTAGTTATAGCCTCTACAGAACATATATAAGGTTTTCTATCAAATATCTCTAATTCACCAAAATAATCTCCTTTTTCATATATAGATTGGGAATACTTTTTACCATTCTCAGCCATTATATAAATATTAGCCTTTCCTTTTATAATTACATAGAAATAATCATAAGTCATATTTTGATGGCATATCATATCTCCTTTAGAGTAGGACTTCATTTCCCAACGTTTTAATATGCTATAGGGACAATCTTTTAACATATCCATTAAAACAAAATTTGTTTCAATAATATTTTTAATCTCCATATCTTTTCACCCATCATTATTATACAATAAAAAAACGCTTTCATTAAGGACCTTTGTCCTAAGTCAATGATTTAATTATAGTAAATAATACTATATAACATATAATCAAGATATAAACTTATTAGAGTTTCCACGTTTTTTATATTTAAAACCCAGAAATTTAGCTTTTAAAAATATAAGTAGGGGATTACTGTTATACGGCACATTATAGTGTCCTAAATCTATTAATATTAGTCAGGTTAAATTGAACTTTTTATTTAAGTCAGACGGCTTAATCTAACTTAGAAAGAACCAAATTATTTAATCTAAATAAATTTATAATCGTCCATAATTTCAAAATCTGAACTAAAATGATTTTCTTCATGTTCCCCTATCTTTATTGCAATTTTAATAGTTTTATCTGTATAGCACTTTATTTTAAAAAGTTAAAACCCCTTCCATAGATTCTTTAAAACAAGGTTTATAAAATGATACTAGCCCCATGACCTATAAAAGTATCTGTGGCTTTTAATGTTGAAATCTTATCATATTTTAATTTAAATATATGATGGCCTACAGTTACAGTTTCTTTTAGTGCACATTTTTCAAATGATAATCTAATTTAAAAAGGGATAATTAGCACTAGCTATCACCCCCTATAATTATATATATTTAATTGTCAAACCCTTTCTTTAATTTTTCAATCTCTTCTTTAGTAAGCCCCGTTAGTTTAATAACTTCATCTATACTAAGCCCTATTTCTATTGCCTTAATAGCTGTTTTTTCTTTATTCTCTTCTATACCCTTTTTCACTCCCTTTTCTATTCCTCTTTCCATACCTTCTTCTATTCCTTTTTCCATACCTTTTCTCTCCGCATATTTTAATCTAGATATAGCGTCCCGTCTAGCTTTCTCTCTAGCATAATATTTTTCTCTTAGTCTTTCATCAGCAGATATTTTTTCTAACATTTCTTTAGCCATCTTTAATGTTTCACTCCTTTCTATAAGCTGATTTAACAGCCCTTCCATTCCTGGCTCTCCTATTCTCTTCATAAATGTTAGCCATAGTTCTACTGCTTCCATATATTCTATATCTTTTTTATCATCAAACTTAGGTAATTCTATATAGTGAATTGATAAATCTTCTGTTAATAGGAAATGTTCATCTTTCTCTAATATTTTATATTCGGTATGATATTTATTTGTTTCGTCTATTATTATAAAATCCATTATATTAATTACTATACTCTTTTTTAATGATGAATATGGTTCTCCTTCTAATATTGTATCCGCATACATTTTAGACCAATAATATAAACTTCTCTTTCTAAAATCATCTTCTTTATTAACCTGAACTTCTATGTTTATTCTTTCTTCTTTCTCTGTTTTCACTTTTAAGTCTAATACAGAACCTTTATCTCCCTCAAACTCTTTTAAGTTAAAAGGGTTTAAATGTATTATCTCTATTATTTTATCTTCTTCATCTAAAGCTAAGATTGAATTTAAGAAATCGATTAGAATAATTTTACTTTTCTTTTGTTCTCTTCCAAAGAGAGCCTTAAAAACTAGGTCATTTAATGGACTTAACAGTTCCTTAGTTCCCATTTTTAGGACCTCCTATATAATATTATCCTTATATTTATTATACCCTATTTTAGATAATTCTGTATATTAATATTGAAATTCATTTAATATTTGTTGACTTCTTACCAATGTTGTAAAGATCCCTATAGCTTGATCATTACATCCTATATATTTTAACATACGTTTTGTCCTACTTGGATAAACCTATAGTTCTTTGCTCCCGATCCAATAATCCCCATGGCTATATGTGGTGTTATACGGCACTTTATAATGTCCCAAATCTATTAATATTAGTCAGATTAAATTGAACTTTTTTATTTAAGTCAGACGTCTTAATCTGACTTAGAAAGAATCAAATTATTTAATCTCAATAGGTTTATAAAAATTATATCTGGTAATAATCACCAAAAATACACACCAAAAAATAAAGGAAAAGTAAAATAGCTACTTTTCCCCTAAATACATTTTATAAGGCTGTGTTAGAAATAATTATTACCACTTTTAAAATAAATATACACAAATATTATAAACTAGGGAAAGAAAACAGTTTTCCTATTATTTATTGATGTAAAAATTGTGGATATGAAAAAAATGCTTCATCGCCACGGATTTTATGAACGTAATGCTATTACTAAATATAAGGTATATAGGATTTATATATTAAGAGTAAAGTGTCCTTCTTGTAATAAAACTTATTCGGTTTTACCAAGTTTCTTAATTCCATACTTTCAGTATACCTTCGGGACAATAATAACCTGTCTATTTTACATGTATTTGTTGAAATATTTTTATCGTAAGATAATTTATATTTTTAAAAATTCTAACCCTAACAATGTGACCTTTTTATTAAGTTTTCAAGGTTCAGATGTTTTAATTTGTATTTTATCATAATACTATCTAATATTTGTCCTTTCCATAATATCCTTTACCTTTAACATTCCCCATTCTTGTATTAGGTAAATAATTGATTGTAAGCCTATCTCCTTTATTGATTTCAGGTTGATAATATAGACTTATTGAAACCACCTCACCAGTTTCATCATCTTTTATCCTAATACCTGGATGCGCACTCATATTTGATCTTGCTATAGAACTATCTAAAAACTCGCCTGTCACAGTTTTAAAGTCTTTTTTAATCACATAAGGTAAGTCTTTTATACTTGGAATCATTATATTGTGTGCAATAAATATAGTTATTAACAATCCTATAGGATATACTATTAGTGTAAATTTATCTAGTTGGGACTCCTTTAAAATAATTGTTTTAACTTTTTTAATTATTTTATTAGTAAAAATAAAAGCTGCTATAATTGAACCTATTAAACTTATATAAAATGTTATCATTGAATAAGAATTCATTCATATCTACCCCCTATTATTCTAAACATCCCGTATCATTTGGTTTATCAAATATCCAATTCTCAACTTCACTACGAATTTTCTTTTTACCACCACCAACAACTTTAACTTTTAAGATTCCCATTCCCATATCTAAGGTTAAAAGCTCTGCAGCTTGCTTAAAGTCTATTGTCCTTCTCTCACCTTTACTGGTCGATTCATAACTCTATCTACAACTTGCTGTGGACTTGTGAAAGGCTTTTTAGGTCCATATCCGTTTTTCATATGCTTTCTAAACCCTGTAGAACTCTTTATATATTTACTTACATTATCTGATTTGAGACTTAATTTAGTATCTGATTTTAAAACAGTCCATTCTTTTTTTATAGCCTCTCCAGTTGGTTTTATTGATTTTAAAGATGATTTAATATTTTCAGATAATGGTAATCCCTTGCCATCTTTAAATGTGTTACGTGTTATTGAAACAGCTTTGCCAGATGCTGTTATAACACTACTTAAATCATAACAGTGAAATAAAATACATTAACATCTTCTTATTCTTTTTATCTCCATATTATCTATCACTTAATACAAAAATTCTCAATGTAAAAAAGGATGCTCCTTACCTTCACATTGAGTAGTTATTTTAACTTACCTATTAATTTCATCATACTGGCTCAAACTTACATTTCTATTCAAACCTATTATATTACCATTAACTTTGTAAATATCATATTTAAATACAATCTAAAACCTTTATGACTCTAATAGTTTTATATGTAACATTAATTAATGTATACATCACAATTGAATCTTCTGTAATATTCAAATACTTTTATCGTTTTTAAAAATTAGATTTTTCATTCATTCCTTGTTTACTCTAAAATCTAACATTAGTTTAAAAAACATTTCAAAATTTATTAAATCCCCTTTTCTATCATATCAAGTCCCACGAATATTAATATAAACCCTGTAATTGCAATAAACCATGATTTCTTTTTAGGTCGTTTACCCTTTGATAAATCAGCAATCAACATTATTACTCCTACTATATCCAATATGCCCCCAATTAACCAAACTGTCTTGCCCATCTTTCTCCCTCCCCAAAATATAATAATTCAAATTTGTTTAATATGGTAGAGAAATGATACTTGATATTTAAATACAGTATCATTTACTCTCCATATTAAAACTTAGATACAAGATGTAATATAAAAAGATATTTTTACCGAATGAGTAATTTTTTATAATTTAGATATATATCAATCTTCATCCTTTTTGCCAGTTTGTCTGTGTTCTACTAGAGTTCCATGTTTTGAATTAGGTAGATAAACGAACTTTAATTTATCACCGACATATACATTCTTTTTTTTAAAAAATCGTAATCGTATTTCTTGTCCACTCTCAAAATCCTTTACAGTGACTATGCTAGTCCTTAGCGGTAAACTACCTCCAGGGCTTTGTGTTACTGCCTCTCCTTCAACCTCACTATAATTACTTTTAATAATAATAGGAATGTCTAATATCCCTGGTATTACAGCTCTGTTCACTAAATATATAGATGCTAGTATAATAAATACTTTTGCAACTACATCTAACTTTTTTTCAACTTTTTTAACTACTTCTTGCTTATCAGGATGTGCATTCTCATGTTTTATAACTCTTTCTCCTATAATTGTTTTTATTGTTGTTGTAATCCCAAAATAGAGTACCGCAAATACTACGATATAAACATATAATAAATCCTTCATCCTCATTTTATTACCCCCATATTTTTTAATTTTATATATAAAATCAGGCTATTCAATACACTCTTCTAGTTTAACTGTTTCAGTTGGTTCTTTAAATGCTCCTTCAATTACTCCAGTAACAACTTCTTCTTTAACAGCATCAATTCCCTCTACAGCTAGCCCCCTACTTATTGTTAAAAAACTTATTTTCTTTAACTCTCCTTCTCGTATTAAGTCTAACTCTCCATAGTATCGGCTACTGAAACTTTTATGCATAGAGGCTATCTTGTCAATTGGTTTAATACTTTTAATTCTATCCATTACCTTAAATTCCAGCGAACATATCTTCCCTACTACACCACCAACAAATGCATCTTTAAGTACATCAAAAGTAATTTCATCAAAATCCTTTTTTTCGCTCTCATCAACAGTTAGATACTCTAACCCTTCTGTTACTGCCGTTGTTACTCCTGCTCCAGCTGCACCTCCTGCTACTGGACCAAAATAATAGCCAGTCCAAGCTCCTGTAGCTCCTCCAGCTGTAGCTCCAATGTATGCTTGCTTTGAAGAAAACTCTCCATCTATTATATCTGTTAAAAGTTGTGTCCCTATTCCTACTCCTGCACCAACTCCTAATACTATTAAATCATCTATTACCGCCCATAACCCAGTTTTATCCGTCTTATTCAATGGATCATTCATAGAATAAGAATATGGATTTATACTTTCTGGTACATAAATCATTCCTAATATTGGATCCCAAGATATAAATCTTCCTTGATTTTGATCATAATATCTTGCTTGAGCATAATTTAGCTCACTTATTGGATCATGTTGATAGCCTGTAAATCCAAATGTACTAGTATTACTTCTAGCTATTCCAAATTCATCATAAGAGTAGATGTTATTTGTATTCCCTTTAATATTTAAGGACCTTATTGGTGTACCTAATTCATCTGTTAAAAAATGTTCGTTCTCTAATGTTCCTAATAAGTTGCCATCCCATAAGTATTGTTCTAGATTTGTATTTCTTTCTAATTCTAGTACATTATTATATGGCAATGTTAAGTCTAGAACGTAATTTATTTTTTCTATTGGCTTGTTGATTCTTTCTATTTCTTGGCCTACTCTATTTCTTAAACCGTTATATTTATACTTGGCTGTGCCAATATCTTTATTCCAAACTTTATTCATCATTCCCGTAGCGTCAAAATTATAAATTTTATTTAAATTTTGGTTTATATATTCTTTTATTCTATTACCTCTTTTATCATATTCATAGGTTTTTATTTCTGTTGGTAACTCTTCTTTTATTAATTGGTCTAGTTTATTATAATGATATTTTGTTATTAGCCCTTTTTCCCCTTTTTCTATTCTATTTCCGAAGGCATCGTATTTATATTCCCTTATTAATTCATTATTTTCTAACACCTTTGTTAATCTATTTAAACCATCATAGCTATAGGAATAATTACTATCTTTTTCACCTTGTCTTATTTTATTTGTTCCTATTCTATTTCCCACATCATCATAAGTAAATTCATGCTGTTCAAGAATGTCTATATCTTTTTTGTATATCAAACTAGTAATTTGGTTCATATTATTGTAATTATAATTAGCTACAATGCTATTTGGATAAGTTTTCTCTATTAATCGGCCTATTTCATCATAGCTATAATTATATACTTTATCTTTTGCTTTTATTGATGTAAGTCTTTGGGATTTATCATAGGTATAATTAATAATCTTACCATCTGGATATATTAATTCTTCTTTTTGCCCTAGTTCATTCCATTTATATTTTACTTCTTTATTATCAGGAGTTTTAATATTTTCAGTTCTGCCTAAGGAATCAATTGAAATTTTAGTCTTTCCTAACCAATCCTCTATTTCTATTAACTGTCTTAGAGCATTGTATTGAAACTTGACTTTTTTACCATCATCATAGGTAAGAGTCTCTAACTGACTTACTGGTGAATAGTCCATTTTTGTTATATAGCCATCCTTGTCCACTTTTTCAATCATCCTATTATTTTCATCATAAGTATATCGTTCTTCTTGGTTTTCCCCATCTATTATTTTAGTTATATTCCCAAGTAAATCATATTGATATTTAGTTATACGAGATATATTATTTTGTTCATTTAGTTTATTTACTTCTTCTAATTCTGGACTAATTTCTCCTAATTGCTCTATTTTAGTTAAATTTCCTACTTCATCATATTTATAATTAGTTTCATTTCCTTTAGCACCTATTACTTTAGTTATATTTCCTGTAGGTGAATATTCATACTTTGTAATATTCCCATTTTCATCTTTAAGGGATGAAATATAGCCAGAAGCATTGTATTTAAAAGTACGCCTTCCTCCTAGGGGATTTTCTATAGCTATTATTTGGTCTAGACTGTCATATTCAAATTTTAAAGCTATTTTATCTCCCATTTTCTTTTCGATAACGTTTCCATTTAAATCATATTTATATTCTTCTTTCTCACCTTCAGGGAGTGTTATACTTTTAAGTTGGCCTCCCGGATAATAATCGTATTTAGTAACATTTCCTAGAGCATCTGTAACTGTTTCTATATTTCCTAAAGGTGTATATGTAAAATGAGTCTCATTACCTAAAACATTTACTTGTTTAACTAATTGACCTATATAATCATATTCAAACAAGGTTTCTTCATTATTTGAATTTATTATTTTAGATATTTTTCCTAGGGAGTTATATTCATATTTTGTAATTACTCCATCTTCTTCTATTATAGACTTTCTACGATCTAATTCATCATAGGTTATTTTTATCTTTTCATTTTTAGGAGTTATAGTTTCTATTACATTTCCATTAGGATCATATTTATATCTGGTTTCATATCCTAAAGGGTTTCTTATAGTAGTTAACTGGTTAAGTTTATTGTATAGATATACTGTTTCTGCACCATTAGGTTCTTTAATTTTTGATATATTCCACATTAAATCATATTCTAATTCTGTAATTTGACCTAATTGATCCATAATTTTAGACACTCTACCTAAATTATTATAATCTCGCTTTATTATTGTATTATCAAAGTCTTTTATTTCTATTACTTTACCTATTTTATTATAGGTGTATTCTCTTGTAAATCCTTTTGCATTTATAACCTTTTTAAGGTTATTCATTTCATCATATTCATAATAAGTTATATGTCCTTTAGGATTAGTAGTCTTAATTACTTGGTTGTTCTCATTATATTCATAATATACTATGCCACCATTAGGAAATTCCAAAGATTTAAGATTTCCTTTTTCATCATAGGATAATTTAAGTTTAGAGTTATCTGGTTGAATAGATTCTATTATCCTTCCATATTCATCGTATTTAAAAATAGTTCTTTCATTATATGGATTTTCTACTTTTAAAAGATTACCATCATTATCATATTTAAGGCTAATACTTTTATTGTTCGGTTGGGTTATTTTTGTTAAATTGTTTAATTTATCATATTCAAACTTCATTACTTCTCCTAATGGATTTATTACTCTTGTTAAGTTTCCATTACTATCGTATTCATATTCTGTTTTATTACCTTTTTTATCTATAAAAGAGGTTCTTTTATTTGAATCATTAAAATCATATATTTCTTCTCCATCTTCATATATTACTTTAGTATTCCTAAATTTATGGTCTCTTCCATATATTATTTTATTTCCATTTTGTTCTGTCAGCTCTATCTGATTTTTGTCATCTAGATGTTTTAGACTTAATATTCCTCCATCAGGGAATATTTGTTTTGTTGCTCTTGATAGATCATCATATTCATTTCTAATTAAATCAATATTTCTAGGACTTGTAACTACTGTTAATCTATTTAGATTATCGTATTTATATTTAAATTCTGTTTTATTAGGAAGTACTACTCTTTTTAAATTATTTCCTTCATAATAAAATGATACTCTCCTACCGGAGGAGTCATTTATTCGCCCTAGTAAATTTTTAGAATTATAATAAAGTCTAAAATACCCAGAAAGAGTCCTTATTTCTTTTAATTGATTCTCTTCATTATATTTTAATGTAGTTTTATTTCCTTGTCCATCTACGATGCTTTCTAATCTTCTGGCTTCATTAAAGTTATATGCAGTTTGATTTTCTAAATATAGCCTGTATTTCTCATCTTCAGTTTTAATTAGTCTTTGTCCCGGAACTATTATACATTTATATATTTGGTCTTCTTCTTTTGTATAAGTATCTACTTTTCCATCTTCTTTCATAACTTTAATTACATCATCTTTTTCAATTAAAGAAACTTCAAAGTTATGAACCCACTGATTTCCTAATACTCCTTTATAGTCATCTATGGCATTATATGTTCTTCTAAATTCCAATGGATAGGTCCCTTTTATTTCTATATCAGCTTTTTCATAACTAAAATTACCTGTTGCTAAATTTATTGGATCTCCTTTAAATTCAACTGCCTCTAAAGCTAACCCTTTTGATTTATCTAAAATATCTTCTAAAGATTCGTCAATCGTGGATAGTCTTGTCTTATATTCATTCTGTAAATCTTTTAGGCTACCTAGAAAATTTTCTGTATCTTTTGCATTAAAATCTGTGCTAATTAATCTTTGGATTTCATCTATATAATCCATTAATATCCGTGCATTTGCACTTAATTCTACTAATCTTTCTGCAGATTTACTGTCAACTTGTGGTATACCATTTAATAATTTCTCTGTGTCATATTTTAACTTATTAGATAGCTTCTCAAATTTTTCTATTTCTATAGCTGTATTTAATATATCTTCTTCCAATCCAATATCTTTTGCTTCTTCCGGTACACTATACATTAAATCTCTTAAATGTCCTTTTACTAAATCTATTTGCTCCGAGCATTCTTTTGCCCTTTCTGCTAATTCCATATAAGCAGCTTTAAGTTCCTCTATAGATGAAAAAGTAAATATTCTATCTTTTCCTACCCCATTTTTATTCCCCCATTTCAATCTTTTTTATTTTATTAAATACTAATAAAATTGCATATTTGATAATCTTGTATCTATAGATCTAATTTCAAAATCTTTTGAGTCAATTTGCCTACTTATTTGTTTAATTTGACTTTGTAGATCATTTTTATAATCATTTAATTTTGATATTTGTCTTTGAACTCCATCTAATAAACTTGTTGCCTTTCCAACATTTATACCCATTTCCTTTGAAATTTTTGGGAGATCTGTAGCCTGTTTTTCCGCTATATCTCCATCAAAACTTTCTGGTATTATCTCTCCGATATATATTACTTTACTTTTTTCCTCTTCCCAATCATCCAATATCTTATTCATATCATCTATAAGTGATTCAAACATTTCTTTTAGATCTTCTATTTCTTTTATTTCCTCATTTATCCCTCTAACTTCTTCAACTAGTCTTATTCTCTCTTTTATGAGTTTATTCTGAGATGCCGTCAATTTCTCTCTTTCTAGAACAGTATGCCGATCACGCATAGCTTCACCTCCATTAAATCTTTACTCTACCCCTGCATTTAATCCCATCCCTTTTGACAATACTTCATCCTGAGCTTTAAAGCTATCAATAGTTATCCCAATAGTTAATGCAAATTTAGAAAACATATCTACAGACTTTTTTACTAGATTCTTTTCTTCTTGTAGTTGATTTTTCAATTTTTCTACGAATTCTCCTTCTGACTTATTTAACAATTGAATCATATCATCAATAATACCTTGTAATTCTTCTAAATCATTTATTATTGATTTTATAGAGCCAACATCACTTTCAGCCTCTGATTGAGTAACCCTTATTTCACCCACTAAAATCACCCCTTTGCTAAATTAGACTATTCACTGTTACTAGTATCCATATTAACTATAGCTTTTTCAAAGTTTTTTATAACCTCTTCTGTTACTGTAAATAGCTGTTCTGACATTGCTATTATATCAGTATTTATAATTTCATTTAATCCTTGGACTTTAGGACTAAATTCTGGAGCATATAAGGAACCAGATTCTGACACGACTTCATCTAATTTTCTTGTTAATGCTTCGTAATTATTAATTATTGATTGATGATTCATTTCTAATTTCTTATTTAATCTTGAAAATTCTTCCTCTATAACTGCTACTTTGTCCACCACAAGCTATTCACCCCTATTAAGTTCAATATTACTTATCCCTTCCATACCTTCTTAAAATTATAGTTATTACATAATATTAACATTAGACTGTAAATTCTGTCAATGGGACTATAATATGAAAATCTGGCTAACTTATTTTTACAAACTGTATAAAAGATAAACCTATTATTAAAAGCATTTCTTTAAAAACTATATTTCCTAGAGTTACACAAAGAACCTGCCTTTTAGCAGGTTCTTTAACTAGGACAAAAATGCTTTCATTAAGGACCTTTGTCCCAAGTTAATGATTTAATTATAGTAAATAATACTATATAATATATAATCAAGATAGTCTTTGAAAGCAGGTGTTATTATGGAAAATAAAAATATTTTTTTATATTTAGAAGTTTATAATAAAATGAAGGAAAATATTGTACATGAGCATTGGGAGGATGGCTGTCAACTTCCTACTGAGTATGAGCTAATGGATAAGTACAATGTTAGTAGGTATACTATAAGGAAATCTCTACAAAAGCTTGCAGAGGAAGGTTTTATATATAGGCAAGCTGGGAAAGGAACTTTTGTTAAAAATATAAAATCAAGATATAAGCTTACAGTCCTAGAAAGTTTCACTGAGCAAATGTTGGAACGAGGTTTGAATCCTTCTAGTGAAATATTAGGCATAAGTCTTAAACATCCTAAAGAAAGAATTGCTGAGTATCTAAATTTAAATGAAAAAGAAAAAGCTTATGAAATAATAAGAATTAGGAAAGCTAATAATAAGCCTATGGCATATGAAATCACTTATGTACCTGCAAATACATGTCCAAATATAGATAAGAAAATAAATAAAAACACATCCCTATATGAATTATATGAGAATGAATATAATTTAAAAATGGATTATGGCAATATACACTTAGAAGCTGAAAAATCAAATGAAAATATTTCAAAACATTTAAATATAGATATAGATTCTGCCATACTGAAAATGAGCTGCATAGTATATTTAGAAAATAATAAACCTTTATATTTTGTTGAATCTCATTATATAGGAAACCAATATATTTTCTTTGCTAGCATGCCAAGGAATTTATAGTATTAAAAGTCCTAGGATTGGAATCCTAGGACTTTTAATATCTAATCAATAAACTTTTTCACTAAATCTTGAGCTGACTTCTTAACTACATCATCAATTGCTGTACCTATAACTATTATATCTACTCCTGTATCCATGAATGCTTCATAATTGTCTAAATTAATTCCTCCCTCTGCAAGAGTAGGAACATTTACTGCTGAAACTAAGGCTTCTAATCTCTCTTTAATTACCGGATGAATTTCCCCAGCTTCTACGCCTTCATAGCTCATTCCTGTCATAAGCCCAATGAAATCTACCCCTATATTTTCCATTTCTTTTGCTACTTTTGCTACTTCTTCTGGTGATTCAGCAGGAATACCGAAAGGATGTAAATCGTCTGGATGCCCTATATATGCGTCAACTAATAATCCATATTTATGAGCTTTTTTTACTACTTCTTCTAAATCTTCTAAGCTTACTTTGTGTATGTGTAAGCCATCTGCACCTGCTTTTGAAAGATTTAAGAATACTTCATCTGATAATTCAACAGGAACTATCTCACAAAATCCACCAGGTATACCTACAGTAATATATATTTCATCGCCAACAACATTTCTAACTCCCCTAGTTACATTTATCATTTCTTCCATGGGAAGCTCATGTCTTATTTGTTCTGCATCATGCATATTTGTAACACCTTTAAATCCTCTAGCTAAAGCTACAGCTGGATGATTTGGTTCAATCATTCTAACACCAGCTTCTACTACAGCTTTTGCAAGTCTAGAATCATCTCCTGTTATTCCTGTACTTAAAATAGTTGTACCATTATGAATCTTTAAGGTATCTAATACTTTCTTCCTTCCAATCTCTCTTTTTCTCTCCATATCAGCAACAAACATTATTGTGCCTCCTTTTTCTTTTTATTTCTATATAGTTTATTAGCAAATATTGTTATTAAAAATGAAGAAGCTAAGGCTATAAACATACTTATTGCAAAACCTAGTACGTTATTGGATAATGCCGGAGCGGTTATTGAAGGAACGTAGGCTGTCCCTCTTAAATTAAATATTCCAACAAAAACCCCAGATATAGCAGCTGATACCATCGCTCCTCCTAACACTATTTTATCTGAAAACATAAATGGATAAGAGGCTTCTACAAAGGTACCAAAAGCCATATTTATAATAAAACCTGGAACTGCAATTGCTGATTCACTTTTTTGTTTAGGATATACTATATTAGCTAAGGTTATACCAGCGGATACCATTACAAGACCAGTCATATCTATTGCACCTAAAAAGCTTGACCCTGTCTTTTCCATTTCTAATAGGACTATAGGAAGAATAGCTGCATGATATACTCCTCCAATTATTGATGGCCATATTAAAAATCCAGCTACTGCTCCGGCAAGTATAGAATTATAATTCAATGTTAATTCAATTATATACCTTATACCGTTTCCTAAGCTTAGTGCTAAAGGAGATATTAAGAAAAATACCACTAACCCAGCAATTAATCCAGAAAGTCCGCCAGATACTATATTAGCTGTAGTCCCTGGGAAATTCCATTTCAAAGCTAGTTGAATTAAATAAAATGCTAAAATTCCTGCTAATATACCTCCTATTAATCCTCCAATTACTCCACCTTCAGTAGAAAGTACTCCTGCCACCACACCTGCCACTATTCCTACTTCATCCAACCCTGAAACTTGTTTAGCAGCAATAGCGGCCACTACTACTGGTAATCCCTTTATTAATAAATCAAAAGCTTCACTTAATCTGCCTAAACCTGGTATTTTACTTAATGCTAAAATTATAGACATGGCAATAAATCCAGGCATTGCTGCCATCATGATTCCTCTAAAACTAATTCTTCGGAAAATGTTTTCATCTACATTTTGTTCAGAACTACCTGATGAACTTATTACTGGCTTATATTTTAGACTCCAATACTTACTTAATGCCTGTATTGCTGCAACTGCCCTAGTTCTATTAGTAGTCCCTGTAGTTCCAGAGGTAGCTATAACGTTTCCACCCATAGATTGGACTGTTGCCATTGATGTTCCACCAGTACCTACAATAGGTATACCTTTTTCTGCTGCTACCTTTACAGATAAATTATTAGTCTTTTCAGGATCAGAGCTAATCAAAACTAATCCATCAATCTTTTCTTCACTTATTAGTTTTGCTATTTTGCTGTCAAACTCTAATGCATCTTCATTTATTTCTTTTAAGGTTTTGGTCTCTGAGGCTATTGTTTTTTCTCTCTCAGCATCCCAAGTATATAATCTAGCAGAAACATTTTCTTTTATATTATCCATAGAAGCATGAGCACCAATAAATTGAATAGCTTCTATTCTTATTCCTGCAGACTCTGCTTGAGTTCGTATTTCCTCAAGTAATTTAAAAGGCTCCTTCCCTCCTAAATTATAAAGATTTCCACCACTACTTCCTAAAATAGCAATTTTTTTCACCTTATATCCTCCCTCCTTAAATGTCCGTACATTTATTATACTTTATTTGTCCGTACATTTCAAGTTGTTTATTAAAATTCTAAAATTAGAGAGCCTATATATAATCTTTGTTGTACCCTTAGGGATTATACCTTATAATTGTACTAGAAGACATTTTTGAGTGAGTCGGAGTATAATAATATAGAAACAAAAAATGATTTAAAAGATATAGATGATAGGAAAATCCTTGGTCTATTTAATGAGTCTCATATAAATTATAAATTAGATAGAGATTCTTCAGAAAAGCCAAGCCTTGAGGAAATGACAAATAAGGCTATAGATATATTAAATGAAAACAATAGAGGATTTTTCTTAATGGTTGAGGGTGGAAAAATCGACCATGCAGCCCATGCTAATGATCCTATTACGATGGCCAATGAAGTATTAGATTTTGATAAAACAGTAAAGGCCGCCTATGAATTTGCAAAAAAGATAAACAAACTTTAATTATCTAGATAATTAAGTTAAGAGCTACGATCATAAGTAGCTCTTAAACACTAAAAGTAAGAAAAAAGGACAATCCTTAGGGTTTTCTTATCACATTATACCATCATGGCCCCATCTACTGACAATATAACCCCTGTAACATAACTTGCCATATCGCTTGCCAAATATAGAAAAGCATTTGCTACATCTTCCGGTTCGCCAATACGTCCTAAAGGTATAGCTTCAATTAGAGGTTTAATAACCTCATCGGGAAGATTTTCTACCATATCTGTATTAGTAACCCCCGGTGCCACTGCATTGACACGTATATTGTCTTTAGCAAGTTCTCTTGATAGGGATTTTGTAAGCCCATTTACTGCAAATTTTGAATCCGAATATCCACAACCAGCTGTCGAGCCATAAATACTAACCATAGAACTAGTATTTAAAATGACCCCACCATGTTGTTCCTTCATAATAGTTGCTGCTGCCTGGGAACAATAAAATACTGCATTCACATTTAAATCCATAATTCCAGTAAAATCCTCTGGTTTGTAATCATATAGTGTATCTTCTGCAGAAATACCCGCATTATTTACTAAAATATCTATCTTGCCATATTTATTTTTTACATATTCAAATGATTCTTTTACTTCTTCATGGGAAGTTAAATTTGGTGCAATGCCTTCTACTTTATATTCTGGATTTTCTTGTTTTAGTTTTTCCACTGCCTTTTCCGCTGTTTCTTTCCTAGAACCACATAAAATAACTGTGGCACCATTATCTAGGTATTTCTTTACAATAGCAAATCCTATACCCCTTGTTCCACCTGTAACAATAGCTACTTTCTCCTTTAGCATATTTAAAACCTCCTTAAATTATAAAAAAATATTACCTTAGCTAAGGCCCTGATGACTATTTTGCTTATCTTATTTTTTTATTATCACCTTGTTAATATTGTATCATACCGGTTTTAAAAGAACATCCCTATTTTTTATATTTTCATGAGAATACACTATAATTACATTTATAGTATAATATATGTAAATCTGCTTATATCGCAAGGAGTGTTTTTATGGAATTATTGAGAAAAAGGGAAATCATATCTGAAGCTTGGCATGAATTTTTCATACTAGATAAAAAAGATGTTTATGGCATAGATAAAATAATTAAAGAATCTTGGATTAGGAGCAAAAACTATGACATAGATTTGTTTAATGAAATCATCCTAGATACTGATGAAATAGAACAACAAAAATCTATACAAAAACATTCTCATTTAATTGAGATTGCCAAACCCTATATGATGGATCTATATCATATTATTAAAAAATCAGATTATATGATTACTCTAGTAGATAAAGAAGGCTATATTCTAGCAGCCATAGCAACGCCAAATATTCTGGACAATACAAATATAAATATAATGAATTTAAGTGAAAAAAGAGTGGGAACCAATGCCATGGGAACTTGTCTTTACCTAGACAAACCTATACAAACCTGGGGAAGAGAACATTGTTATACTGCCTTTCATAGTTATACTACCTCTGCTGCTCCTATACATGATTATAATGGAGAGCTTATTGGTTGTATTGGAATAACAGGCTTTGCAGATATATTGTCTTCCCATACTTTAGGCATGGCCATTGCCATAGCCAATGCAATTGAAAGTCAAATACATTTATCCTATTCTAATATTATTAATCAATCCATATCTGATGGCATTATAGTAATAGATAATGAGAATAAGATTGTCTCTATTAACAAAACAGCTTTAAATATTCTAGAATTAAAGGATCATAATCAAATAGGAAAAAATATTAATAAAATATTAAAATTGCCACTAGATTTGAATTATATAATGGAAGAAAATTTAAGTTTTTATAATAAAAAATTTACTATAGAATTAAATAACAATTCCATTATATGTGAATTATCTATAACTAATTTAGAAAACAATTTTGAATCTAGGGGTTTAATCATTGTAATTAAAAAAATTGAGGATGAAAATTTTAATAAGCTTATTAAAGGAAATCAATTATTCTCTTTTAAGGATATTATTGGTGAATCTTCTGTCATAAAGGAAACCATAAAATTAGGTCATATTGCATCCAATGGGGATTCTAATATTTTAATTATGGGAGAGAGCGGAACGGGCAAAGAGCTTTTTGCCCAGTCCATCCACAATAATAGCTCCAGAAAAAAACAGCCTTTTATAGCCATAAACTGTGGAGCTCTCCCCGTAAATCTAGTGGAAAGTGAACTATTTGGTTATGAAAAGGGAGCCTTTACAGGGGGCCAAATCTGATGGCCAAATAGGAAAATTTGAATTAGCCAATGGTGGCACCTTATTCT
Organism: Tissierellales bacterium; assembly: GCA_035301805.1. Classification (NCBI taxonomy): domain Bacteria; kingdom Bacillati; phylum Bacillota; class Tissierellia; order Tissierellales; species Tissierellales bacterium. The sequence goes on along the minus strand of DATGTQ010000249.1, from coordinate 2,948 downwards.
TAGACGAAATAGGAGATATGCCTCTATCAATACAGGCCTCTTTATTAAGGGTTATTGAGGATAGAAAAATACTTAGAATTGGAGGAACAAAGGAAATAAATGTAGATGTAAGGATAATTACTGCTACAAATAAGAATCTATATAAGGCAGTGGAAAATGGGAACTTTAGGGCAGATTTATTTTACAGAATAAACGTATTTACCATAAACATACCTCCATTAAAAGAAAGAAAAGAAGATATAGAAACTTTAACCTATTATTTTATAAAAAAATACAATAATCAATTCTTTTCCAATGCAAGAGGAATCACGAGAGAGGCCTTGGAAATTTTAAAAAACCATAATTGGCCTGGAAATATTAGAGAATTAGAAAATACCATTGAAAGAACAGTGCAAATCACCAAAAACCAAATTATCGATGTAAAGGATCTGCCAGTTTATTTGCAACAAATTCCAAGGGATAATGAATCCAAACTTTGTAAAGAAATAGGCCTAATGGAATCAAAAGAATATAATACAATAGTAGAAACCTTGAAAAACACTAGAGGAAATGTAAAATCTGCTGCAAAAATTCTAGGCCTTAGTAGAGCTACCCTTTATCGTAAAATATCTAAATTTGGAATTGACTTAGAAGAATATAGAACTTAATTATGTATCATTATGAGACATGAATAAGATTACATGTTTTATAATGATATTTTTTTAGATTTTTCCTTTAGAATTTCTCTGTTTCTACTAGAATCCTCCTGTTAAAATTTTGGCATGAATTTTGCTAGTTATATAGATAACAAATAAAAGGAGGATTTAATATGACATTTAAAAACTTATTCAACCCAATTGAAATTAGGGGACTCAAACTTAAAAATAGGATTATGCTTCCGGCTATGGGAACGAAAATGGCAGCTGTAGATGGATTTGTTACAGAAAAACTTATGGACTATCATGTGGCTAGAGCTAAAGGTGGTAATGGTTTAAATATGGTAGAGGTATCCTCTGTCCATGCCCCCCTCTGCACCAGATGCATTTCTATCTATAGCTGATAATAAATTTATACCTGGCCTAAAAGAATTAGTAGATGCCATTCATGATGCCGGAGGTAAAGCTGGTGTACAATTATGGCAAGGAGGCATGGGGGTAATGGGAGACCCTAAGGCTATGATTATCTTGCCTAGTGATATGCCTATGTCAAGTGAACGTATTATTCCCGCTGCCAGCATTGAAACTATTGAGGAAGTAATTGAGGCTTTTGGCCAAGCTGCTAGACGTGCAGTAGAAGCAGGATTTGATTGTGTAGAATTCCATGCTGGTCATGGATATTCTCCTCATTGTTTCCTAAGTCCTGCATTTAATAAAAGAGAGGATCAATATGGAGGTTCCTTTAAAAACCGTACTAGATATCCATTAGAATGTATTAAAGCCATAAGAAGAAATGTGCCAGAGGATTTCCCTATATTTATGCGAATTGTTGCTCAGGATGATTATGTGGAAAATGGCCTTACAATTGAAGATATAATTGAATTCTGTAAATTAGCCAAGGATGCAGGAGTAGATGTACTAGATGTATCTAGGGGCAATATGATGACAGCTGCATTAAAATATGAGGTTCCCCCTATTGACTTACCTAGGGGTTTTAATGTGGAAAATGCAGCTAGAATTAAAAAAGAAACTAATATGATTACAGTTGCAGTAGGTAGAATAAATAGCCCCCAGCAAGCAGAAGATATATTAGAAGAGGATAAAGCTGATATAGTAGTGATCGGAAGATCCCAATTGGCAGATCCTGAGTTTTGTAATAAAGCCTTTGCTGGAGATTTAGATAAAATTATCCAATGTGTTGGCTGTAATCAAGGCTGTTTTGATGGTTTTATAGACCCAGAATTTCCTCATATAACTTGTATGAGAAATCCAGCATTAGGTAGAGAAAGAGAAATGCAATTGATTTCAACTAATGAGCCTAAAAAGGTAATTATTGCAGGAGGCGGAATGGCTGGCCTGGAAGCAGCAATTACCTTAAAGGATAGAGCCCATGAACCTATACTCTTTGAAGCATCTGATAAATTAGGAGGACAATTCCTAATTGCAGGAATGGCACCTAGAAAGGAAGAAATGAAAGAGGCAGCAATATCCAGAGGCCGACAAGCAATAGAAAAAGATATTGATATTAGACTTTCTACAACTCTAACAGATGAAATCTTAGAAGAATTGCAGCCAGATATGCTGATAATTGCTACAGGAGCAGAACCAATAGAATTAAATATTCCTGGAGCTAATTTACCCCATGTAACTAATTCCCATGATGTCCTACTAGGAAAAGTAGAACCTAGTGGAAATATAGTAGTCATAGGTGGAGGATTAGTAGGATTAGAGGTAGCAGAATCTCTAGCTGAAAAAGAAAATCAAGTCACAGTTGTAGAAATGTTAGACGAGGTAGGCAAAGATCTAGGCCAATTGAGAAAAATATGTGTAATGGAAAATCTATATGCCCTAGGAGTAAATACTATTGTAAATGCAAAATGTACAGAAATAAAAGAAGATGGAATATTAGTAGAAGCAGATGGAAAAATTGAAGAAATCAAGGCTGATTATGTGGTAATGTCTGTAGGAGCAAAATCTGCTGATTATAATGAGATAAAAAATTATTGTGAAGATAAATCCATACCCTATTATATTATCGGAGATGCAGTAAGAGCTAGAAGAGCATTAAATGCCATTGATGAGGCAGTTAAAATAGCTAGGGGAATTTAATAATAAAAGAAATCGTGAGTCAGCAGGGACGGTCCGAGACCACTGAAAAACATATTATAAAAATTAACAGATTTACTAAAATTATGGATAAATGTATAGTAAAAACCCCCCTGAACTGATATAATATAGTTACCAGACTATAACCAGAGGGGGGTTTTCACATGCTTAAAGATAAAGATAATCAATTAAGCATCTATTCAATAT
>DATGTQ010000248.1 GCA_035301805.1 Tissierellales bacterium | reverse complement strand
TTTGCTAAAATAAATCCATCAAATCCAAAGTTTAATATATTTTTATCTAAAAGTGCATATGGTCTACCTGTAGATATAAAAACATAATCACCTTTATCTTGAACATTTTTTATTGCATTTTTTACATTAGGAGTAATATCCTTTATTCCACCAATACAATCTATTAATGTTCCATCTATGTCTAAAAAAATTGCTTTTCTCATTTTTAACTCCTATTATATATCTTTTATTAATTTATAATTTTACTTTTAAATAAATTTAGACTTTCATTAAATATAAAAAATAAACGGTAAATAATTATAAATTTACCGTTTATTAATGTAGATTATCTGTATATTAATTTACTGAATATAAATGAGATTTAGCAGATATTCCATACATAGTATCTCCTAATCCACAGAATGCATCTACTGGACTTACACCTTTAAATTCTGATCTTCCTAGCATTTTATCAACTAATGCTGTGTAAGTAACATCTTTGTTGTCGTAAGCATTTATATATGTCTTAACTTGAGGTACATCAGCTAAGTGGAATGGACATTGTAATGATATAAATATTGTTGGTACTTCATGTACATAGAATGGTATATCTGGAGTACCTTTACTTGCTGGCCATTGTATTCTTTGGTCAGTATTTGGATTAACTATAGCTAAATTTATTATTAAATCATAGTTATCTGTTAATTCAGTTATAGGTCTCTTAGCAGCATATACACTTCCTATAGCAGCTCTTCTTTCTTCAACTGGAAGTTGCATTACTTTATCCATTGGTGATTCCCATATAGAAACTTCAAATCCTTCTTTTTCTAGCATTTCTTTCATTACTTGAGATGGTTTAGGTCCTTGAGCACCTATTAATGCACCAAATCCTCCTTCAGTACCTTTTACATCAACTAGTAATACTCTCTTATACTGTTCTGGAGATATTGGGAATATATCTTCAGTATTCTTTACTAATACTATACCTTTATCAGCAACTTCAGCAGCTATAGCTTTATTTTCTTCTAAACCTATTCTAGCCATCGCTTCTTCTTTAGGCATCATTATTTCAGTTTTAGCTTTTTTATGAAGTCCTAAAGCAGCCTTAGTTCCTAGTATTCTAGTTAAAGCTTCATTTAATCTTTCATCAGTTATTATTCCGTTTTTATATCCATCCATCATGTATCCGAAATCTTCATCTGGATCGTTGAAGAATAAGAATAAGTCAGAACCTGCAGCTATTGCAGTTGGTACCATTTCACTTCTCTTCATAGCAGAAGTCATAGCAACCATATGAGAAGCATCAGTTACAACTAATCCGTTGAACTTCATTTCTCCTCTTAATAGGTCTGTTAATATATACTTACTTAATGTAGCTGGCATGTATAATTCTTCAGTAGTAGCTTCTGGATTGAAGTATTTTACATACTCTGGTAAAGCTATATGTCCTGCCATTAGTGATGGAAGTCCTGCTTCGAATAATCCTGCGTAAACTCTACCAAATGTAGCATCCCACTCTTCTTTAGATAACGAGTTTGGAGCGAATGATAAATGCTGATCTCTCTCATCTATACCATCTCCAGGGAAGTGCTTAGCAGCTGGAGCTATTCCACTTTCCATTATACCTCTCATGTACTCTAAAGATAATTCTAAAGTTTGCTCAACATCTTGAGACCAAGTTCTAGTTGATATTATTGGATTTCTCCAGTTTCTATTTATATCAACTATTGGAGCAAATGACCAGTTACATCCTATAGCTGATGCTTCAACTCCTGATACTCTACCCATTTCATAAGCATATTTTTTATCATTTGTAGATGCTATTTTTACTTCATTTCCTATATATGTACCATCTACACAAGCACCGTTACCACCTGCTTCAGTGTTAGCAGCTATTAATAGAGGTATTTTAGAATTTTCTTGAAGTATTTTATTTTGATCATATACTTCTGAAGCTGTTGCTGGATTGTATCTAACTGCACCTATGTGATAATTATCTATCATACTCTTTAAGTATTCTTCATCACGACTAGCCCCCATGTTTACAAATAATTGTCCTATTTTTTCTTCTATAGTCATGTTTTCTATAGTTTCTTCTACCCATTTTATTCCTTCTTCATCAAGATTATAAGGTTTTGCTTTTAAATCTACCATATTTATTAACTCTCCCTATTTTAATATATATAATATTAGTTTATATAAAATCATATCTAAGAATAAATAAAGTTTCTTAAACATGTTCTAAAGCATATTATTACTTTAATGAATCATTAAATTCTTTTATAAGTTCATTTTGATATTCTTCGTCAAAAGTTCCATTCATTAACTTAGGAACTGCTTCATTAACTAGTCTTTCCCAAGAGAACTTTTCTTTTCCTACTAATATAGGATAGTATCTTACATTATTATTCTTAGCTGCTTGTAAATCTCCAGGTGCATCACCAACCATTAATATCTTATCAGTATCATATCCTTTTTTCTTAAGTTCAGATATACAGTGCTGCTTAGTTCCTGCTTCTTGCCCAAGTAATGCAGTTAAATATTTTATATAATCATGTCTTCCCCACTCATCATTTAGAGCTTCTCCATTAGCAGATGATACAACTGCAACGTCTACTATCTTAGATAATGCTTCTAATCCTTCAGAAACACCTTCGAATGGTTCATCACCCTTTGGTAACTTTTCTATAGATTTGTTTACGTTTAAAGACCATTCATATGCCATCTTTAAACCTTTGCTATCATTCTTTTCTATTTCATTTAATAAAGACTTATTAGACAGCTCATTAGTTGTTTCAACCCAATTTAGTATACTATCTAAATCTTCAATTTCTATGCCTTCTTTACTTATTATCTTAAATGTTTCAGCTAACCCCTTAAATCTATTAATGCCTCTAGTTTGTGTATAAAGATTTAGGTCATACCAAAGATTTAATATATATTCTTCTCTTTCTGTTAAGTTCCAAGTTTTTATCATCTCTGGAGCAAAGCATTTTCTATGTTTTATTTCCATAGTATCCATTGCACAACCATCAGAGTCTACACATACTAAAAATTCATTGTTTTTTTCGTATTTTTCAAAAACGTCTCTCATAATATAATCCCCCATTAGTTGTTAATAATATATCTTCTATATTAGTATACTAACATACTTTTATATATAAAAGCAATCATTTTCCTAACTTTTGCTAAAATTATATCATTGCATATTTATATTTACTATAGTTATTATGTATTTTATAACTTATTTTTTAATAATAAAAAAATAAATTAAATTTTTTATTATTAAAAATATAAAAATAAAAGCTACTTCAAATCACTTTAAGTAGCTTTTATTTTATAATTATTTATTATATTACTTTTGTATGTACTTCTCTATATTGTTGTAACATATATTTTGTACTATTTCACCTAATATTTCCATATCAGCTGGATATTCTCCATTTTCTACTAAACCACCTATATAGTTACATAATATTCGTCTAAAGTACTCATGTCTTGTATAAGACAAGAAACTTCTAGAGTCTGTAAGCATTCCTACGAATTGGCTTATAAGTCCTAATTGAGATAATGCCATCATTTGTCTTTCCATTCCGTCCTTTTGGTCATTAAACCACCATCCAGAACCAAATTGTATTTTACCAGCTATTCCTCCACCTTGGAAGTTTCCTAGCATTGTTCCTAATACTTCATTATCTTTAGGATTTAAGCAGTATAATATAGTTTTTGGAAGTTCATCAGTTATATCTAATGAATCTAATAATCTAGATAAGCTAGTTGCAACCTCTCCATCATCTATACTATCAAATCCTACGTCTGCTCCTAATTTATTGAACATTCTAGTATTATTGTTTCTTAATGCACCTATATGTAATTGCATTACCATTCCACGCTTGCTGTACATTCTTCCTAAGCTTATCATTGTTAATGTAGAGTACTTTTCTATTTCTTCTATAGTTAAAGTTTCTCCAGCTAAAGCTTTTTTGAATATAGTATCTACTTCTTCTATAGTTGTATTTCTGAAGTAAACTCTCTCTAAAGAATGGTCTGTTATATTACATCCATTTTCAACGAAGAAGTCTAATCTTTTTTCTAATACTGTTAATAACGTTTCATAATCTTTTATTTCAGTATTTTCAACTTCTCCTAATTTAACTATATACTCAGCGAATCCTTCGCCATGTATTTTTACAGCTTTATCAGGTCTAAAGCTTGGTCTAACTTCACAATCAAAGTTTTCATCTTTAGCTATTGCTATATGATATTCTAAGTTATCTATTGGATCATCAGTTGTTCCTATGTACTTAACATTAGAGTTTTTTATCATTGCTCTAGCACTGAAACCTTCACCATTTATTATTTCATTACATCTATCCCATATAGATTTACAAGTTTTTGGAGATAAAGTTTCCTCTATTCCAAAGTATCTTTTTAATTCTAAGTGTGACCAATGATACATTGGGTTTCCTATTAAGTATGGCATAACATTTGCAAATGCTTCAAATTTTTCATAATCAGTAGCATCTCCAGTTATATATTTTTCTTCTATACCAAAACTTCTCATTGTTCTCCACTTATAGTGGTCTCCACCTAACCATATTTCAGTTATGTTATTGTATCTCTTATCCTCAGCTATTTCCTTTGGGTTTAGATGACAGTGGTAGTCGCATATTGGCATTTCTTTAGCATAATCATGATATAAAGTTACTGCTGTATCTGTTGATAATAAAAAATTATCGTCCATAAATTTTCTCATGTTCATTACTCCTTATTAAGTTAATATGTATATAATCTATTAGAACAAAAGCTCTTGCATATACAAGAGCTTCTATCCAATAAATTAAATTTAAATTTTAGATTTTATTTTAATTAACCTTGAACTGAAGCAGTTTCTTCACATTCTTGATTTAATTTAGTTTCTTTTAATATAGCTTCTTTTAATATAGCTTCTTTTAATCCGTTTACATATACAGCACCTAATGCTCTATCATATAATCCGTATCCTGGTCTACCAGTTTCTCCCCATATCATTCTACCGTGGTCTGGTCTGTATGGTCCATCGAAGTTATAGTCTAAGTAAGCTTTTACTATAGCATGGAAA
>DATGTQ010000247.1 GCA_035301805.1 Tissierellales bacterium | reverse complement strand
GTTTTGCCCATTTTTACATAAGAATTTATGGCAGGTTCTGTCAAGGGTGTTTTTCCCTTGACGGGTTCTGACGGAAATTCTAAAATCACTAGGGCAAAATAAATTAAATTACATCTTGACATTTAATAGCTGGTCTAAATAATTATTTAGATAGAGTATATAAAGATGAATACAAAAAAAATCAAATTAATACAAAACCATTTTTAAATTATTCGAATCTTCTAAAAGTTTATATTTTCACAATATGTAATAATGCCCATTAAAAACTTTTTCATATTAATTGATCCACCTTTATTAGATTTCCCTCTTATGTAATCCATTTCCCTTCGAACTTGCTCAAAATTAAATAGACTACTAGAATATTCTACAAAAATATCATTCATATAATCTTCAATTCCTAAACTAGCAATATTATTCATAGCCAAAGATATGGTCCTTCTCATGCGTTGTTCCATTGAACCTGGGTTCTCAGAAAAATTACTGCAAAGCTCCCGTATAGTTATTTCTGTAATATTAATATTATTGTCTATAATATATCTTGTCACTTCTATTATATCTTGATTCCCCTTCTCCCCAGCAACCCCTAGTCTATGTAGGACTTTTTTTATACAGTCTTCACAAAACCTGTCAACATCCCTTTCATTTTCATGGATTTGTTTTTTATTAAATAAAGATTGTATTTTTAACAAAGTTCTATCTATATCTATTCTTTCTATAACCTTCCTTATAATACTTTCAACTTCCAAAGCATTAATTGGTTTATATATATAATATTCAACACCATATTTATAAGCCTTAGCTACCATATCTTTAGAAGACACTTGAGAAATCATTATAAATTCAATTTGAGGGTATTCCTTTTTAATGGTTTTTATAATCGTCAATCCATCAGTTTCAGGCATAAGTAGATCTATTAATACTAAATCGGGCTTTAATCTTTTAATTTCTTTTAAACCTTTATCCCCATCTGTTGTATGTCCTATTACTAATCCTAATTTTCTATCATATACTATCTTCTTTAATATCCTTATTACATTTTCATCATCGTCTAAAATAAATATTTTCATTTTATATAGCCTCCAATTCCTGTGAAGGAATAGTTATACAAAATAGAGTCCCTTTATTTTCTTTGGATTCCACACTAATCCTCCCCTTTAAATAGACCTCCACTAAATCTTTTACTATACTAAGCCCTAATCCTCTATTGATTTGTCCAGTAGCATAGTCCACCTTAGTGGAAAAACCAGGTGAGAAAATTCTATTTAGATCTTCTTCCTTTATTCCACTTCCATTGTCTGATACTTCAAAAATGTGGTTATTATCCTTTTTATAATGCTTAAATTTAATACTCCCCTTTTCTTCAATGGCAGCTATAGAATTCATAATAATATTTCTAAATATAGACATTAATTGATAATGTTTCCCCGTATAAAAATTTTCCCCTAATTGAAAATTTAGTGAAATATCCTTATTTTTATATTTAATTTCTGTATTCATACTATCCTTTAATATATCCATAAGTTCATAAAAACGGATCTCTTGATTATCTAATCTATCAGCTAATATTGTTTCAATACCCCTAACTACTAATTCATATTCTTTTTTTATATCATGAACATCTTTGGCTATTTCTAATGAGTCTCCAGCCCAACTTTCCTTTTCTTCATCATCCTTAATTTTAATGAAAAGACTATAGGCATTAGTCATTACTTTTTCTATATCATCCATATTTTTTCTCATCCAATATACTTCCATCTTTAATCCAGAACTTATAGATAAAAGCTTTTTATATCTCTCTTCATGTTCCGCCTTAACTAGAAACATTTTATAGTATTGCAATCCTAATATTATTAACCAAGCAACTCCAGCTCTAATAAAGGCTACTAATATGAGAGCTTTAACGATTTTTAAATCTGACGTGAAAAGTTTACTTCCTATTCTTATGTAGATTTCTACCATATTAGAAAAATAATCACTAAAAAAGAATATAAAGAAAAGAGAGCCCATTGTCAAAGTAGTTTGTCTTTTAGATATGCAAAATATAACTCCATATATAATATAAAAAATTGCTTCAGGTGAATTAGCAATAAGTATGTTTCCTAAACTTCCGCCTGCTAAAATATAGAAGATTATTCTAAAGAGACATAAAGATATAGCAGAAATACTGCCTATAAAAATACTATTAACATCTTTATAGATATATAGAAAAATAGGAACAACGATTCCAGCAAAAGAAAATTTAAAGTTTGGTAAATAAAAATCTATAAATAATAGAGATGCAAAACCTACTACAAAGATCATTAAAAAGATTCTTTTTTTATTTGGCATAATACCACCTTATGTAAAGAATAAATATCTATATAATATATTTCTCCTCTATGGTTATTATACCATCTTATACAATTGAAAGTAAGTATTGTTATGTTATTAACTATTTCATCAATTTTAAAATTAATTTCCTAGTTCTATAAGATAAATCCATTCAATACTATCTCCATCTTTTAATTTATAAGAACCAGCACTAACATTTTGTACTTCATTATTTACCTTATATGTCCATCCACTTTCTGAACCCTTATCAAACTCATATATATTATCAATACCCTTCACGTAAGCAGTACTTTTACTGCCAGTAAAATCTAAATGTATTTTATTATCTTTTGCTATATTTTTAAGTAAATTTATTACAGTTTCACCTTCTTCAACATTAACCGTTGTTGTTTCAAGTATTATACCAACATCCTCTGGACCTTCAATAGAAATTGTAACGGAAATATCTTCTTTTTTCTCATTACAACCCACAAACATATATGAAAGCATTAAAATAGCCAATAGAAAGAAAAGCCTTTTCCTATTATTTATCATAATATATCTCTCCTAAGTTTATTTTTATTATTCAACATCATCCATGTCATAGTAGTGTCTTCTACCTTGCGTAAATCTATTGTAGGCAACTAGTCCCCTTAATGCCTGTTCTGTAGCAAATCCATCTGACTCATTTCCTTCTCCATAGGTGTGAAGAAATCCACCGTCCTCTTCCTTAAAGGACACTAACTTATCTACTAAATTACCTTCCTTTATAAATCTTTCATCTTCCTTTGGATCTATACCTAAGCTAGTCAATGCTATAATTGTTTGAGATACTGTTTCAGAAGTATCTTCATCCCAAGTTATAAACCCTCCATCCTCTTCTTGATTTTCAGAAATATAGTTTAAAGCTTTATCAGTAGCCTCTTTTACATCTTCTTTATCTTGATAATTTGATAAGGATTGAAGCACCATAGCAGTCATATCAACATCGCTGTCTGCACCTTCTTCATAGCCAAAGCCACCATCTTCATTTTGAATACTTAAAAGCCATTCTACTATTTCTTGTCTAGTCCAATTTTCACCTTCTGGTATAGAATACCCTTTACTATCTAAAGCAATTAGTCCATAGGCTGCAGTACTAGTAAATTCCCCTACTAAGTTTCCATCACTATATATTTTTTCTACGAAATTATAACCCAAAACATCCTTTCCATCTAATCCTAAGGCCGTTGCTGTAAGTAATAGTCTTGAATAATCATTAACATCTTCAAATTCACCTTTATTTTCCTCTACAACTTTCTTAAATTCATCTAAATAACTTTCTAGAATATTCATTCTATCTTTATGAATTTTTTGAATGTCTATTTTGTTTTTTTGGATACTTGAAGTATCCTTTTTATCTTCTTCAACAACTGGAATGTTCATCATATCTCTTTGAATACTTATAATCTCCCATTCTCCAATTTCGTCTTCTTTTATTTTCCATTTAATTGCTTCATCTATTGCTTCAATAATTTCTAAGTCAATAGATATTGGCTCCTCAGTTTTTTGAACATCTTTAATTGAGTTCTTCATTTCTTCATTTTTAGTGCAAGAGACTACTGCAGACATTACTAGGACTAAAACTAATGAAAGTATTATTTTTTGTTTTGTATTTTTTCTCATTTTTCCCCTCCTAAAATTAAATAGAACTAAAAACATCTTTTGACCCAAGGCCAAAAGATGTTTTAATGTAAATATATAATTACATTATTCCCCCATCCTCATGGGTCAAATTTTATTAATAATATATGATAATTTAAACTCTTATCATAAGAATAGCAAGGTTCAACTAATTTAAAGCTACTACATTATACTATCTAAAGCCATTTTTAAATCTTCAACTATATCTTCTGCAGTTTCTAATCCTATAGATAACCTTATTAATCCATTAGATATACCACAAGCTTCTCTTTCTTCATCAGTATAAGGTGAATGGGTCATGGATGCTGGGTGTTGAATCAATGTTTCTGCATCTCCTAAACTAACAGCTAAAGTACAAAGTTTAACAGTATTCATTATCTTTTTACCTTCTTCTATACCACCTTTAATTTCAAAAGAAATCATAGCTCCTGGTAATCTCATTTGTTTCTTTGCCAATTCATATTGGGAAAAACTTTCAAGTCCTGGGTAATAAACTTTTTCAACAATTGGATGCTCTTCTAAAAACTTAGCTACCTTTAAAGCGTTTTCACAATGTCTATCCATTCTAAGTTCTAAAGTTTTTAGTCCTCTAATAATTAAATAAGCTTCAAAAGCTCCTAAACAAGCCCCAGTCATATCCTTTACACCAAAAAATCTTACATTATTTATATATTCTTCATTTCCGCAAACAAAACCTGCTATAAGATCACCATGACCATTTAAATACTTAGTGGCTGAATGTACTATTACATCTGCACCTAGTTCTAAAGGCTTTTGTAAATAAGGAGTACTAAAAGTATTATCAACCATAACTACACAATCTTCCTTTTCATGAGCAATTTTTGCCACGGTTTCAATATCCGTTATTTTTAATGTTGGATTAGCTGGAGTTTCTAAATAAACTACCTTGGTATTTTCTTTCATAGCTTTCCTTACATTTTCTGGGTCAGTGGTGTCAACAAAAGTTACTTCTACTCCATAT